>DATFFJ010000218.1:0-5612 GCA_035250065.1 Aeromicrobium sp.
CACGTGCTCGACCTCGATGTTTGGCGCCTCGACGCTGGCGACCGCGGCTTCGTCTCCGCCGCCGAGGTAGTCGAACAGGCGTGTCCGCAGCGCGGCGAACTCGAGCGCGTCGAAAACCTGGTGGATCGCGTCGCGATTCCAATTGGTCGAGAACGCCAGGTCGGCCGGCCCAGCCGGCAGGTCCAGGTCGCAGACCAAGGCATTGATCTTGCGGTTTCGGATCACGTTGTCCAGATGCTCGCGCAGGGACTCTCCGGCCTTGCCGGGAATGTCGCCCGCCGCGGCCACAAGGGCGTCGAGCGAGCCGTAGGTGCCGATCCATTTCGCCGCCGTCTTGGGCCCGACGCCAGGCACGCCTGGCAGGTTGTCGCTCGTCTCTCCGACCAGCGCCGCAAGATCGGGATAGTTCACCGGGGCGACGCCGTATTTCTCCTCGACCGCGGCTGGAGTCATCCGGGCCAGGTCCGACACGCCCTTGCGCGGATAGAGCACCGTTGTCGCTTCGCTGACCAACTGGAGTGTGTCGCGGTCACCGGTGCAGATCAGCACGTCCATACCTGCGGCCTGGGCCCTCGTGGCCAACGTGCCGATGATGTCGTCGGCCTCGAAACCGTCTTTCTCGAAGGTCTGGATGCCGAGCGCCGCGCAGACGTCCTTGATCAGCGGGATCTGGCCTTGGAACTCCTGTGGGCTCTTCGACCGGTTCGCCTTGTAGTCGGCGTACTCCTCGGACCGAAATGTCTGGCGCGACACGTCGAATGCCACGGCGACGTGCGTGGGCTGCTCATCGCGCAAGACGTTGATGAGCATCGAGGTGAAGCCGAACACCGCATTGGTGTGCTGACCGGTCGTCGTGGCGAAGTTCTCGACCGGAAGCGCGAAGAACGCGCGGTAGGCAACCGAGTGGCCGTCGATCAGCAGGAGGCGCTCCACACGGCGACTCTAGCGACGCGCGCACACACAATTGAGCGGCCCGAGGCCTCCCACGGCCGCGAAACGCGTGTTAACAGCGGGTCAAACGCTCGTGCCTGACCGACGCCCTGTGCTACAAACGGCAGCGAAAACACCTTCGTCCACCCCGGACAAGATCATGGAGGCACTGTGACTCGACCAGGCAAGGTATTCGCGGCATTGGCCGCGGTAGCCCTTCTCACCGCCGGATGTGCGAATCGGGCCGGCGATGACGCTGGCACTGATTCCGACCTGAAGAGCCTCCCGGTCCAGAAGTCAATCGACGTACCGGCCGATGCCGTGACGGCAGCCGGGGATGGCGAGGCCGAGTGCCCCGACGGCACGACGATCGGCTACGCCGGCGCCATGACCGGCCCGAACGCGCAGCTGGGCATCAACATCTACAACGGCGTCCAGCTGGCCATCGACCAGCACAACGAGGCCAATCCTGACTGCCAGGTCGAGTTCAAGAAGTTCGACACCGAGGGTGACCCGAACAAGGCCACCGGACCTGTCACGCAGGTGGTCAATGACGATTCGATCATCGGCGTCATCGGCCTGCCCTTCTCGGGCGAGTCCAAGGCGACCGGCAAGATCTTCGAGGACGCCGGGCTGGTCCACATCACGCCCTCGGCCACGAACCCCGATCTGGCCAAGAACGGTTGGACGACGTTCCACCGTGGCATGGGCAACGACGCGGTGCAGGGCCCGAAGGTGGCCGTCCTGGCGAAGAAGCTCGATGCCAAGAACGTTTACGTCGTCGGCGACGACTCCGACTACGGCATCGGCCTGTTCAAGACCTCGACCGAGGCCCTCGGGAGCCTGCTCGCCGGCACCGACAAGGTCACGACTGGCCAGAAGGACTTCTCGGCCACGATCTCGAAGATCCTCAAGTCCAAGGCGGACGCGGTGTTCTACTCCGGCTACTACGCCGAGGGCGCGCCGTTCGATCAGCAACTCGTCGCCAAGGGCTTCAAGGGCGCCTTCATCGGGCCGGACGGCGTCAAGGATGACCAGTTCGTGAAGCAGGCCGGCAACGCCTCGGCCAACGCCTACTTCACCTGCCCGTGCATCCCCGGCGAGCTGATCCCGGACTTCGCCGACGCCTACAAGAAGGCGTTCAAGGCCGAGCCCGGCACCTACTCGATCGAGGGCTACGACAGCGCGATCGTGCTGCTGCAGGGCATCGACAAGGGCAACGCGACGCGACAGAAGCTGCTTGACTTCGTCGAGACCTACAGCGGCCAGGGCTACGCGAAGTCGTACAAGTGGACCGACGAAGGTGAACTCTCCGAGACGCCGGTGTTCGGCTACAAGGTCGACAACGGCAAGATCGTGTCGGTCGGTTCACTCGACGACTGAGACCAGACGTCACTGAGGCTGTGGGGCCCGCCCGGATCCGTTCGGGCGGGCCTCGCCGCACAGTGTGAAACTCCCACCGCAACAGGAGCCTGATGCTCGATCCCCAGACAGCGTTCGTCGCCGCTGACGAATGGATCCGACTCGACTGGGCCGCGCTCGCCGGCAACTTCTGGAGCGCGACCTTCGATGGCCTGACCTTCGGCGCCATCTACGCCTTGGTGGCGCTCGGCTACACGCTCGTCTACGGCGTGCTCAACCTGATCAACTTCGCGCACTCTGAAGTCTTCATCGTCGGAGCCTATGCCGTGGTGTTCACACTCACCGGGCTGGGATTCGGACCGTCTCCACCGACGTTCTCCGTCGTCGGCATCATCGGGGCGCTGGTGCTGGCCTGCCTGTTCGCGATGCTTGCGTCCGCCGTCACGGCCTTCATCCTTGAGCGGGTGGCCTACCGACCACTGCGCCACCGCTCCGCTCCCCGGCTTGCGTTCCTCATCACCGCCATCGGCATGAGCTTTGTGATCCAGTACCTGATCTTCATCTGGCGCGGCCCGAACCCGGAACCGGCCGTGATCATGTTCCAGCCGATTCCGATCTTCGACGTGTTCGGCACGATCATCGACTCGCAGCAGATCATCATCGTGGTCGCGGCCGTCGTGATGATGGTCTTCGTCGACCAGCTCATCCGGCGCACGAAGCTCGGCCGCGGCATTCGCGCGGTGGCCCAGGATCCAGACACGGCGACACTGATGGGAGTGAACAAGGAGCGCATCATCGTCGCGACCTTCATCATCGGCGGCGTCCTCGCGGGTGCCGCCGCACTCTTCTACGTGATGAAGATCCCGTCCGGCGTGCTCTATTACGGCGGATTCGTGCTCGGCATCAAGGCATTCACCGCCGCCGTGCTCGGCGGCATCGGCAATGTTCGGGGTGCGCTGCTCGGCGGGTTCCTCCTGGGCCTGATCGGCAACTACGGCCAGATCCTGCTCGGCAATGCGCAGTGGACCGACGTCGTCAGCTTCGTCGTGCTGGTCCTGGTCCTGATGATCCGGCCCGAGGGCATCCTCGGCACCAACCTGAGCAAGGTGCGCGCATGATGAGCACCCCATTGGGCGGCGCCGCCGCCACACAGGCGATCACCGACACCCAAGCGACCGAAAGCCGGTACTCCGGACGCTTCGGCCATCTGCGGCATCGCTGGGAGCAGTTCCCGCGCTGGCAGCAATGGTTCGTGCTCGCTCTTTTCGCCGTTCTGCTCTATGCGCTGCCGATCCTCAACCCGCCGTTCATCACCACCGAGCCCGGCAACGACTGGCAGTTGGCCTGCTTCGACATGGCCCGGTTCGCGCTCATCGCGCTCGGCCTCAACGTCGTGGTCGGGCAGGCCGGTCTCCTCGACCTCGGATACGTCGGATTCTTCGCCGTCGGCTCCTACGTCGCCGCGCTCTGGACGAGTCCGGACTCGACCTACATCCACATCCCGTACCTCTGGACGCTGCCGCTGGCGATGGTCGTCACCGTCTTCTTCGGCGTGGTGCTGGGAATACCAACGTTGCGCCTACGCGGCGACTATCTGGCCATCGTCACGCTTGGGTTCGGCGAGATCATCCGGCTTCTCGCCACGCTCATCCCCGCGCTGAAGGGCCAAGTCGGTTTCCAGAACGTGGGCGCTCCCCCGGGCACGGACGCAGCTGGCCGTGAGATCTTCAACAATTCAGCCGGCACGCCGTGGTACTGGTTCACGGTCACCATCATCATCATCGTGATCATGCTCCTGACGAACCTCGAGCGCTCCCGCGTCGGGCGCGCCTGGATCGCCATTCGGGAAGATGAGGATGCCGCCGAGATCATGGGCGTCCCCACATTCCGGTTCAAGATCTGGGCGTTCGGCATCGGTGCTGCGATCGGCGGATTGTCCGGAGCGGTGTTCGCCGGCCAGGTCGGCTTCGTCAACAACCAGAAGTTCGACGTGCAGACGTCCATCCTCTTCCTGGCGGCCGTCGTGCTCGGCGGCTCGGGCAACAAGTACGGGGCCGTCTTAGGCGGCGCGCTGGTGTCGTACATCCCTCTGCGGTTCACCGCGGTCGCGGATTACAAGTACCTGATCTTCGGAGCGGCCCTGGTCGTCATGATGATCTTCCGCCCGCAGGGCCTGCTCGGCACCCGGAGCCAGCTCCTGGCCAACGCGCGCACCATCGGCGCGACGGCACGACGTCTGATCGGAGCCGCGCCGGCGGTGGAGGTAGACGCCGACGCAACGGCCGCGCCCCTCTCCGTCGAGGAGGCCGTCACCGAGGAAGTCGCCGACATTGTCGCGCCCGACCGGACGGTCGAGACGGCGGTCGGCGAGAACCTGGCCGAGATCAAGGATCTCTCGGTGACCTTCGGCGGCCTCACCGCGCTCGACCACGTCAGCTTCGACATCAGGCGTGGGGAGATTCTTGGCCTGATCGGACCGAACGGTGCCGGCAAGACCACCTGCTTCAACGCCATGACCGGCGTGTACGCACCCAGCTCGGGAGATGTCACCCTCGATGGCACGAGCGTCATCGGGCGCGCCCAGCACTCGATCACGCGGCTGGGCATAGCACGCACATTCCAGAACATCCGCCTCTTTGGCGAGATGACCGCGTTGGAGAACGTGGTCGTTGGCCTCGACGCCCGTCATCGCACCGGCACTTGGGGCGCACTGTTCCGCGCACCGCGGCATCGGCGGGAGGAACGCGAGTCCATTGAACGCGGGCTGGCGCTGCTCGGGTTCGTCGGCATCGCCGATCGCGCCGAGGTCCTCGCCCGTAACCTTCCCTATGGCTATCAGCGGCGGCTGGAGATCGCCCGTGCACTCGCGACCGAGCCGAAGCTGTTGTGCCTCGACGAACCGGCGGCCGGCTTCAACCCGGCCGAGAAGGACGAGTTGATGGAACTCATCCGCACCATCCGGGATGACGGGTACACGATCCTGCTCATCGAGCACGACATGCGCCTCGTCATGGGCGTCACCGACCGGATCGTCGTGCTGGAGTTCGGTAAGAAGATCGCCGAGGGAGCGCCCGCCGAGATCCGGAACGACCCGGCCGTGATCGCCGCCTACCTCGGCGAGGAGGCCGACGATGGCTCTGCTTGAGGTCGACGACATCTCCGTCCACTACGGCCGCATCCAGGCGATCGAGGGCATCACGCTGAGCGTCGACGAGGGTGAGGTGGTCAGCCTGATCGGCGCCAATGGGGCCGGCAAGACCACCACCATGCGCGCCATCGCCGGGCTGCTGAGCCTCTCCCACGGGTCCGTGAAGTTCGCC
>DATFFJ010000219.1:0-6516 GCA_035250065.1 Aeromicrobium sp.
GCCAGATCCTTTCCGAGGTCTTCCACCGTGTTCACCTCGGGTTGAACGTCTCCCACGTGTGTGGTCATTGCACAGCTCCTTCCAGGGCGTACTCCGGACGTCCGATGGCTCCAGCGATGAACCTCCAGAGCTCGGCGATGACGGCCTGTCGGTCGGGCCTCCGCTCTGCGGTCAGAGCCGACACCACCGTGATGTGGACCCCTCCGAGAACGGCTGCCGCCAGGAGCGCTGGGTCGCGGTCGGCGGGCACGTCGCCGTTTCGCTGGCCGTGGGCCATGTTGCGCGTCCCCAAAGAGATGGCGCGGCGAAGATGCTCTTGAGCGATGCCGGCGACCTCCCCATCTCCCGTCCCACGGCCCAACGCGAGGGGTGTGAGTGGATCGTCGTAGAGGAAGTTCACCCAGGCGACGAGTCGGGCATGCTCGCGATCCATCCAATGGTCGCCCGGGAACTTTCGCTCCATGACGGCGTCGTCCAGCCGGTCGTAGAAGTCGGTGAGCACTGCTCCGAGCAACCCTGATCGGCTGCCGAAGTAACGGTAGGGAAGTCCGACGCTGGTCCCGGCGCGCCTGGCCACTGCGGCGACCTCCAGATCGCCTTGCTCGACCAGCTCGTCGATGGCCGCGGTCAGGAGCCGCTGGCGCGCGGCTTGACCGCGTTCACCGAAGCTTGATGTCACGCATCCCAATATGAACTGAACTCAACTCAAAGTCAATCTGTAGGTTGGCGCGGGTAGACTGACGGCGTTGACAATTCAAGAGGGGCTGATCGGTTTCGACTTTGGTCGTTCGATTCAGGAGAAGCGGGTAGAGAATCCAAGGTCATCTCTCAAACGTTCCTTGGAAACCCATAAGTGCCGAATCAAAGCGCACTGACTTCGCCCTCGCCGCCTGAGGCGACTGGTGAAGGACAGAGCCGGGAGCGTCCTCATCCCGGATCCTCTGTCTCATCACGGGGACTTGCTGATCACGTTGGCTGCGGAGCGTGATCGGGACTTTTCCTGCAGCTGAGCCCGTCGGTGACGTGTCCGTCCGAGCACCGGGGCTGAGAAAACGCTAGACGGTCTGCACCCGGAGAAGACCTGATTCTGCGCCAGAGGACCCGGGTTCGATTCCCGGCAGCTCCACAACGACAAAGGGCCCCGAGCGGGGTCCTTTGTCGTTATTCGGGCTCGTTCATGATCCGAGCACTCGCGTCCCGAACTCGAACCAGATCGCGGCCAGCACGGCGACGTACCAGAGCGCGATGATGAGCACGGTCCAGTTGCTCACCACTCGGGTGATGCCGGCGGCGGGTGCCCAGCGGCGTAGGGAATGTGCCGTGCCGACGACGAACAGCGGGATCATCACCGCCCAGACGACCATGCAGTACGGGCAGAGGGAACCGATCTTGTAGATGCTCTGGAACTGCAGCCAGGTGACGAAGGCAATGCCGAACACCGTGCCAGCCTGGAGCCCACCCCAGATCCAGCCCTTCACGTCGGTGTCGGCCAGCCACACGACTCCCAGGGTCAGAACGACCGCGAATCCGATTACCCCGAGGAACGAGTTCGGAAAACCGAACGCCTCCGACTGTGCTGATGCCATCACGCTGCTGCAACTCACCCACACGCTGAAGTCGCATGCGAACACCGACTCATTGCCGGCGATTTTGTCCTGCAATTGCTGCACTTTGTCCACCGACAGGACGAACGAGGCGAGTAGGCCGACGGCGCCCGTGACGATCAGGAGCGGCGCAGGCGCGCGCGATTCTGGACGCGCCGAAGTCTCAATCACGGGTTGATCTTAGGTGGCGGCACTGCTTGGGGTGCTTTTCAGTGGCGAAAACCGAATGAGGCATGCTGGAGCGCATGCGTTTGCGTCTCGTGGCCGCGACAGCGGCATCCGTTCTTCTGCTCACAGCGTGCGGTCCGGGGGGAGTCGGCGACGATGCGCCTGAACCGGTCGAGGGCCGTAAATCGCCGTTGACTGGAGTGTTGCAGGAGCAGCCGCCGAACAACCCAGCGTTTCTCGTCAAGATCGAGAACACCGCCGCCGGTGAACCCCAGTTCGGCCTGAACGAGGCCGACTTGGTCATCGAGGAGCTGGTCGAGGGCGGTATCACGCGTCTCGCCGCGATCTATTACTCCAAGCTCCCGACCAAGGTTGGACACGTCCGGTCCTCGCGGACGACCGACATCGGACTCGCCAAGCCGGTGGGCGCCACCATCGTCGCCTCGGGCGGTGCCTCGAAGACACTCGATGACATCAAGGGGTCCGGAACCCAGCTGTTCACCTACGACGCGGGCTCGCCGGGCTACAGCAAGGACCCCTCGAAGAGCGCGCCGTACCACGTGCTGTGGGACCTGCAGAAGCTGAACGAGACGGCCAAGCGAGGCCCGGTGCCCAACAATCCCTACTTCACCTTCGGATCGGGTCCGACGGCGGCGGACACCACCAAGAAGACCACGTCGGCCAGCGTGACCTTCTCGCCGGCGACGACGACCGACTGGCGTTTCGCCGGCGGCAAGTGGACCCTGACCAAGAGCCGGACGGAACCTGGCAAGGAGTACAAGGCGGACACGTTGGTCGTGATCTTCGCCCGCGTTGCCGATGCCGGATACAACGACGCTTCCGGCGACCCTGTCCCCGAGACAGTCCTGGAAGGCTCCGGCCGGGCCGTGATCTTCAGCGGCGATTCGGCCGTCGAAGCGACCTGGCGTAAGGGCAGCCTGGCCGGCACGATGTCCTTCACGGCGAAGTCATCCGGCAAGCCCGTGACGATCAAGCCGGGCCACGTCTTCTTGGAGGCGGCGCCGCGCGGAGGCGACGTCACGTACTGACGGCCCAGCCGGGCAGGATCTGTTCTCCACGCCGCGTCAGCGTGGGACGTACCCCACGGGCGTGCATCATGGACGTATGGCGTTGCTGCGCGGCCGGCTCCTGGTTGCCACACCCCTGATCGGTGCGGGGCCGTTCTGGCGCAGCGTCGTCTACGTTCTCGATCACAGCGACGACGGAGCGCTCGGTGTCATCGTCAATCGGCCGCTGAACGCCGCCGTTGCCGACGTGCTGCCCCAATGGGCTGAGCTCGTCACCGAACCGACTCAACTCTTCGACGGCGGGCCGGTGGGCAGTGACGCCGCGTTGGCTCTGGGCGTCGTCCGCGATGGCCTGGTTCCGCACGGTTGGCACCAGATGGCCGATCGGGTTGGCTTCGTCGACCTCGATGGGCCGACTCCGGCTTCGGGGCTTTTCGCCAGCCTCCGGGTCTTTGCCGGGTACGCGGGTTGGGGCGTGGGACAACTCGAGGGCGAGATCGACGAGGGCTCCTGGTTCATCGTCGATGCTGTCGAGTCCGACCTCAGCTCGCCCCACCCGGAGACCCTGTGGCACGACGTCCTGTTGCGTCAGCCGGGTGATGTGCGGCTCATGGCCTCCTTCCCGCCGGACCCGGATTGGAACTAGCCGGTCCTGAATTACGCTGGACCCGTGGCAATCTTTGGCGGACGCGGCACGCAGACCGTTCATGACGAGCGCACCGAACTGCGCACAGAGGACGGCGATCACGAGCGCTTTTCGCACTACGTGCCCGCCGATCAGCTGACCGAAGCCATGGTCATGGGCAACCCGGTCATCGCCCTGTGCGGCAAGGTCTGGGTGCCCAGTCGCGATCCGCAGCGCTTCCCGGTCTGTCCGGAGTGCAAGGACATCTGGGAGTCGCTGGATCCAGGCAACGACGACCCCTCAGGCGGCAGCGATGCGGGGCAGGGTTCCGACTAGGCCGGGCCCCCGGGAGTCCGGCACTGCGCCATGATGGAGCCGTGACCGCCCCGACTCCCATCGAGATCGAGCAGCCCGACGTCGAGGACGTCGTCGAGCTGGAGAATCCGTGGGTCACGGTGGTGTGGAACGACCCGGTCAACCTGATGTCCTACGTGGCCTACGTCTTTCGTAACTACTTCGGATACTCCGAGCAGAAGGCGACGAAGTTGATGCTCGCGGTCCACAACGAGGGCAAAGCCGTCGTCTCCAGCGGTCGCCGCGAACAGATGGAGCGCCACGTCCAGGCGATGCACGAGTACGGCCTGTGGGCGACCCTGCAGCGGGCCGACGTATGACGCCGTTCAAGTCGCGACGCCGTGGCGGCGTGACCGCCACCTTCGACCCGGCCGAAGCCAGCGTGATTGCCAACCTTGCCGGCCAGGTCATTGAGTTGCTGCGTGATCGCAACGGCACGCAGGTCGCCGATGCCGACCCGCTCGTCGACGAACTGGGGCTGGGAGGCCCCAGCCAACCGCCGGAGGACCCGGTGTTGCAGCGGCTGCTGCCCGACGCGTACCGGGACAACCCCGATGACTCCGCCGAGTTTCGTCGGTTCACCGAGTCGGCGCTGACGTCGGCCAAGGTCGCGAACGCCGAGACCGTGCTGGCGACTCTGGCTGCCGGCGGGCTGGACCTCGCCGACGAGTCGGAGACGCCGGTTGAGGTCGAATTGGGTCCGGACGAAGTCCAAGCATGGCTGCGATCGCTGACCGACATCCGGCTCTCGCTGGCCGTTCGGCTCGGCATCGAGAACGAGGAGGATGCCATGCTCCTTGAGAACTCATCCGACCAAGCCGTCGTAGCCATGGGCGAGCTCTATGACTGGCTGGGCTACGTCCAGGAGACGCTGGTCCAGGCAGCCAGCTAGTGCCGCCCGCAATAATGGCGCCGTGTTGACCATCGACCGCGCGATCCGGGACGCGATCGTCGAGCACGCACGGCGCGACCATCCCGACGAGGCCTGCGGCGTCGTCGCCGGCCTGGTGGGGTCGGACCGGCCGACGCGTTTCGTTCCCATGCTCAACGCGGCGATGTCGACGACGTTCTACGAGTTCGACTCGACGGATCTGCTCCGGCTTTACCGCGAGATGGACGACAACGACGAAGAACCCGTGGTCATCTACCACTCGCACACCGCGACGGAGGCGTACCCCTCGCGCACCGACATCTCGCTCGCGCAGGAACCTGGCGCGCACTATGTGCTCGTGTCCACCCGGGATGGGGCAGATGTGTCGGCGGGCGGCCAGCCGGGTGATGTGGAGTTCCGCTCGTTCCGTATCGTGGACGGGCAGGTCACGGAGGAAGAAGTGCGCGTCGTCGAACGTTATGACTCCGAGTCCACCCTCCCCCAAGCACCTGCGGTGCAGGGGGTACCCCCAGAAAGTTTGAGGAAAGCCGACTGATGGCCATCGACGTCCGGATCCCGACCATCCTGCGCCCGTACACCGGAGGCGAGCGATCGGTCGACGGCAACGGCTCCACGGTCAGCGCGGTGATCGAGGACCTCGAGGGTCGCTTCGCCGGCATTCGCGAGCGGCTGGTCGACGAGACCGGGGGAGTCCGCCGCTTCGTCAACATCTACGTCAACGACGAGGACATCCGGTTCACCGGCGGCCTGGACACCGAGGTGGCCGACGGTGCGACGATCGTCATCCTGCCGGCTGTCGCCGGCGGCTGACCCTTCGTCATGCGCTTCGACAATCTCGTCGACTCGGTGGGCAATACGCCGTTGGTCGGCTTGCCCACCCTGTCGCCGTCCCCGGACGTGCGGCTCTGGGCGAAGCTTGAAGACCGCAACCCGACTGGCTCCATCAAGGACCGTGCGGCGTTGGCGATGGTCGAGCAGGCTGAGGCGGACGGTCTGCTGACGCCTGGTTGCACGATCATGGAGCCGACCAGCGGAAACACCGGAATTTCCCTGGCGATGGTCGCGTCCCTGCGCGGCTACAAGCTGATCTGCGTCATGCCGGAGAACACGTCTGAGGAGCGCCGTCAGCTGCTGCGGATGTGGGGCGCCGAGATCATCTCCTCCTCCGCCGTGGGTGGCTCGAACGAGGCCGTCCGTGTGGCCAAGGGTCTCGCCGCCGAGCACCCCGACTGGGTGATGCTCTACCAATACGGCAACGCGGCCAACGCCGACGCGCACTATCGCGGCACCGCGCCGGAGATCCTTGCCGATCTCCCCACGATCACGCATTTCGTCGCAGGTCTGGGCACCACCGGCACGCTGATGGGCGCCGGTCGATTCTTCCGCGAGAACAAGCCGGAGGTCCGGATCGTGGCCGCGGAACCACGCTATGGCGAACTTGTCTACGGCCTTCGCAACTTGGAGGAGGGCTTCGTGCCCGAGCTGTACGACGAGTCGTTCATCGACTCGCGGTTCTCGGTGGGACCGCGCGATGCGGTTCGCCGCACCCGCGAGCTCATCGAGGCTGAGGGGATCTTCGCCGGCATCTCGACGGGGGCGATCTTGCACGCCGCTCTGGCCCAGGCCAAGCGGAGCCAGGATGCCGGGGAGCGCGCGGACATTGCCTTCATCGTCGCCGACGGCGGCTGGAAGTACCTCTCGACCGGTGCCTACGAGGGCACCATCGACGAGGCCGAGGACCGCCTCGAGGGCCAGCTCTGGGCCTGAGCCCATCACCCCGGACGTAGGCTGGGGAGCCATGAGACGACTTCCCGGAATCGTCCTCGCGCTGTGCTGTGCCCTCGC
>DATFFJ010000220.1:0-11140 GCA_035250065.1 Aeromicrobium sp.
GGAGGCCTCCCGCGTGCTGCCGGAAGCGCGGCCACCCACGACCGGAGGGCTCAGGCGCCTTCTTCGCGCTTTTCCTTGATCTTGGCTGCCTTGCCGCGCAGGTTGCGCAGGTAGTACAGCTTCGCCCGGCGGACGTCGCCGCGGGTCGCGACCTCGATCTTCTCGATGATCGGCGTGTGGATCGGGAAGGTTCGCTCGACGCCAACGCCGAAGCTGACCTTGCGGACCGTGAACGTCCGGCCAATGCCGGAGCCGTGGATGCGGATGCAAACACCCTGGAACACCTGGATGCGGGAGCGGTTGCCCTCGATGACCTTGACGTGGACCTTGAGCGTGTCGCCGGCCCGGAACTCGGGAATGTCGTCGCGCTTGGCTTCGCTGGCGATCTGGTCGACAACGTTGGTCATGATTGCTCCTCGCCGGTGCCACAGGTCACGCACACGGATCAGTGGGTCTTGAGATATGGGGGTGTTTCAGGCGTTCTCGCGCGGATCCCCTGTGGCAGAGCCGCTCACGCCGAGGATCAATCCTGCCACAGCAAGGCCCGCCCCGAGAAATCCAGTACTGCGAAATCGAGGCGGGCCTGTGCTGTTCAGCACGACTCAGCTGTCGTAGGCGTAGCCCTCTTCGTGCAGGACGGAGTCGAGACCAGCGATCTCGTCTTCTTCCGTGACACGGAACCCGATCGTCTTCTCGATGAGGAAGCCGACGATGAACGCGACCGTGAACGAGAAGGCGAGGACGGCCAGCGAGCTGACGAGCTGATCCTGCAGCTGACCGAAGCCCTTCTGGTCCGCCCCGGTGAACATGCCGGTGAAGCGGTCGAAGAAGCCGAGGTACCAGCAGCCGATGAGTCCACCGACGAGGTGGATGCCCACGACGTCGAGGGAGTCATCGAAACCGAGCTTGTACTTGAACTCGATGGCAAGGGCACAGATCGTGCCGGCGATGAGGCCGAGCAGGATGGCATACAGCGGCGTCACGAAGTAGCAGGCCGGCGTGATGGCCACCAGGCCCGCGACGACACCCGAGGCGGCTCCGACGGCGGTCGCCTTGCCCTCCTTGAGCTTCTCCACGACGATCCAGGCCAGCATCGCGGCAGCCGGAGCAACCAGCGTGTTGACGAAGATCAGTCCGGCGGCCGACGCGTCGAACGCGGTGAAGCCGTAGGACGCACCGGTGTTGAACCCGAACCAGCCGAACCAGAGGATGCCGGTGCCGACGAGCACGAGCGGGACATTGTGCGGCTTGGCCAGTTCCTTGCTGAAGCCGTGTCGCTTGCCGAGCACCAGCGCGAGCGCGAGCGCGGCAGCACCGGCATTGATGTGAACGGCGGTACCGCCGGCCCAGTCGTGTGCACCCATCGCACCGATCCAGCCGGTCAGGTGGTCGCCCCAACCCTCGTCGTTGAGCGCCCAGGCCCACACCCAGCCCTGGACCGGGAAGTAGCAGATCGTCGCCCAGATGGCAGCGAACAGCAGCCAGGGGAAGAACTTGGCACGGTCGGCGATGGCGCCGGAGATCAGCGCCGTGGTGATGATCGCGAACGATGCTCCGAACGCGACGAACGCCGTGTAGGTCGGGTCTTCGAAGACCTTCGACAAGCCGATGCCGTTGTTGGTCGGATGCGCCAGGACACCTGGGATCAGGTCGGTCTTGTCGCCGGCAATGAAGCCGATGTTGAAGCCGTAGAGAACCCACAGGACACTGACGATGCCCATGGCACCGAAGCTCAGCATCGCCATGGAGACCACGCTCTTGGCCTTGACCAAGCCGCCATAGAAGAACGCCAGGCCCGGCGTCATGAAGATGACGAGCGCTGTGGCGATCAGCAGCCAGATGGTGCCGGTGGTGATGTCACCGCCGGTAATGGGTGCGGGATCCATACCCAAACCTTTCCCTCAACTGTTGGTGTGCTGGATCCTGCCGCTCCCACGTTTCGCAATGGGCAGCGTTATGTTTCCGGCTCGTTAAGCAATTTCTCAGTGTCGTTGCCGGCCGTGAGAAGTTCCGGCCGACGCTCACGCGTACGCGATTCGGCCTGCTCGCGGCGCCAGGCTTCGATGCGCGCATGATCGCCGGAGAGCAGAACGTCCGGGACGTCCAATCCGCGCCACGATGCCGGCTTCGTGTACACCGGGTACTCGAGAAGGCCCTCCGCGCCGTGGGACTCCTCGGCCAGGGAGTCAGGATTCCCCATGAAACCCGGGATCAGCCGGACGACCGCCTCGACGATGGCGAGAGCCGCCACCTCTCCCCCGTTGAGGACAAAGTCTCCGAGCGAGACCTCACGCACCGTCCAGCGGCCGTGCGCGTGTTCGATCACGCGCTGGTCGATGCCCTCGTACCGGCCACAGGCGAAGACCAGGTGGTCGTGGCCGCTGAGCTCCTCGGCGGCCGATTGCGCAAACGGTTCCCCCGCTGGCGTCGGCACGATGATGACGGCGCTGGGCGAGGCGATCGCGTCGAGTGCCTCGCCCCATGGCTCGGGCTTCATAACCATGCCGGCCCCGCCGCCATAGGGCGTGTCGTCGACCGTCCGGTGCCGGTCGTGGGCGAACGCGCGGAGATCGTGGACGCGCACGTCGATGAGTCCGGCATCACGCGCCTTGCCGATGAGCGAGAGCCGCAACGGAGCGAGGTACTCCGGGAAGATGCTGATGACGTCGATGCGCACGGTCACCCCTGCTCGCTCATCGTGCGTTCTCCGGATCGAGCAGTCCGGGCACATCGGCGACGACCACATAGCCTTCGTCGAGGTCGACGGTTGGGACGATCGCCGAGACGAACGGAATGAGAATCTCAGGACCCGCGCCGGTCGTCAGCACCAGCGTGTCCTGCTCGCCGTGGTGAACGACCGAGGTGACCGTGCCCACGACGTCACCCGAGGTTCGCCGAACGGCGAGACCGATCAGCTGCCGGTCGTAGAACTCACCCTCATCCGAAGGCAGTTCGTCCGGATCGACGTCCGCCTCAAGCACCGTGCCGCGCAACAGCTCGGCCGCAGTGCGGTCGGGAACGTCGGCGAATGAGGCGAGCAACCGTCCCGAGTGCCAGCGGGTCGTGGCGACGGTCAGCGTCCGGTCACCGGCAATGAGCGTCGAGTTCGGCGCGAACCGGCGGTCCGGCTCGTCGGTGCGGACCTCGATCGCGACCTCGCCGCGGATGCCATGAGCCCGGCCGATCCGGCCGACGACCACACGCACGTCAACGGCTGGGTTCACCGCCCGCGCCGTTTCGGCGTGGGGGACGGTCGACGTCCACGAAGTCGATCAGGACGCCCTTGCCGCCAGCGATGGCACCCGTGACCTTGCGGATGGCCGAGGCGGTCCGGCCCTGCCGTCCGATGACCTTGCCGAGATCGCTGGGGTTGACCCGGACCTCGAACAGTTCGCCGCGACGCGTCTGCTTGGCGCGCACGGAGACGTCGTCCGGGTTCTCGACGATGCCAGAGACGAGGTGCTCGACAACGTCGCGGAGGGGCGCACCCATCGTCAGGACTCGCTCGACTCTTCGGCAGCGGCCTCTTCAGCCGGTGCCTCGTCAGCGGCAGCCTCGGGGGCGGGAGCTTCTTCCTCGGCCGGGGCTTCCTCAGCCACCGCCTCCTCGGCGGGAGCCTCCTCGGCAACCGCTTCCTCGGCGGGAGCCTCCTCGGCAACCGCTTCCTCGGCGGCAGCTTCCTCAGCCTTGGGCTCTTCCTTCTCTTCGGCCTTCTTCTTGGGCGCCGGCTTGGCCTTCGGAAGCTCGGTGTGGAGGTCCTTCAGGGCTGCCTCGAACACGGCGGCCTTGTCGGCCTTGGCCTCGGGCTGCTTGAGAGTCGCGTTGCCGCCGATGTCACCGGTCAGCTTGAGGATGGCGGCGACGGCCTCGGTGGGCTGGGCGCCGACACTGAGCCAGTACTGCGCCCGCTCGGACGCGACGTTGATGGTCGACGGCTCGGTCTTGGGGTTGTACGTGCCGATCTCTTCGATCACGCGGCCGTCGCGCTTGGTGCGCGAATCGGCGACGACGATGCGGTAGAAGGGCGTACGGATCTTGCCCATGCGCTTGAGGCGAATCTTGACTGCCACGAGTGTGGTGTCTCCTTGGTATCTGAGATGTGTGGTGCGCCAACCCGGGTGGGGACACGGGCGGTGAAACCGATGGGCCGGCCGCCGCAGGTGAGAGGGCCTGCCACGTCCAGACGCAAGGCGCCATTCTGCCAGAGTCGTCGATTTCGCTCCAATCCGGCAGTTCGCCGCGATCAAGCGGATCAGAACTGGCCGTGCCGCCCTTCGCCGGAGGCGAATCGGTCGGCTCCGGCGACACCTTCGGCCACGAGGGCGTCCAATCCCCCAGCCCCCTCCGCGCGCAACGCCTCGGCCAGGGGCAGATCCCATTGCGCGATGGCCGAAGCGCGGTCTGCGCGCATGCAGAGCTGCGGGAAGGCGGCAATCTCTTCGGCCAGCTGATGCGCGACGGTCAGGGACTCGCCCACGGGCACGACGCGGTTGGCCAAGCCCATCTGCAGCGCCTCGTCGGCGCGCACCGGCCGGCCCGTGAGGATGAGATCCATCGCCCGCGCATGCCCGACCACCCGCGGGAGTCGCACAGTGCCGCCGTCGATCAGGGGCACGCCCCAACGGCGGCAGAAAACGCCGAAGACCGCGTCCTCCTCGACGACCCGCAGGTCCGCCAGCAGCGCCAGCTCCAGGCCACCGGCGACGGCGTAGCCGGACACCGCCGCGATCAGCGGCTTCGACAGCGCCATGCGGCTCGGGCCCATCGGCCCAGGTCCATTCGGGTCAACCTGCGGCCGCCGATTCTCGTCGGCCACCGACGTCAGGTCAGCGCCGGCGCAGAACGTACCTCCGGCACCGTGCAGGATCGCCACGGCGAGCGCGTCGTCGGCCTCGAACTGCTCGAACGCCGCCAGGAGCTCCGCTGCCATCGGGCCGTCCACGGCATTGCGCCGCTGCGGCGCATCCAAGGTGATCGTGCAGATGTCGTCGTCGACGTCGTACCGGACCTGCTGCGTCATGCGGCCACCGTAGATGAGGCCGGCTACTCCGTCACGACTGCGGCTTCGAACTGAGAGCGATAGAGCCGGGCGTAGGCGCCGTCGCGTGCCAGGAGCTGTTCATGCGTGCCCTGCTCGACAATGGCACCGTCCTCCATGACGAGGATCAGGTCCGCATCGCGAATGGTCGACAACCGATGCGCGATGACGAACGATGTCCGGTCGGCGCGCAGCGCTCCCATCGCATGCTGCACCAAGGCCTCGGTTCGGGTGTCGACCGATGAGGTTGCTTCGTCGAGGATCAGCAGGGCGGGGTCGGCCAGGAACGCTCGCGCGATGGTGATCAGCTGGCGCTCGCCGGCCGACAGGCTGGCGCCGTCCTCGTCGACCAGGGTGTCGTAACCGTCCGGCAGCGAGTGGACGAACCGGTCGACGAATGTCGCCCGTGCGGCCTCCAGGATCTGATCCTCGGTGGCGTCCGGCCGCCCGTACGCGATGTTGTCGCGGATGGTGCCGGCGAACAGCCAGGTGTCCTGCAGCACCATGCCGATGCGACTGCGGAGCTCGCTGCGCGGCATGGTCGCGATGTCGGTCCCGTCGAGCCGGATCCGACCGCCGTCCAGTTCGTAGAACCGCATGATCAGGTTCACGAGTGTCGTCTTGCCCGCGCCGGTCGGTCCCACGATCGCGACGGTGTGGCCCGGCTGCGCCACGAGCGACAGGTCACGGATCAGCGGCCGGTCCTCGACGTAGGAGAAGTCGACGTTCTCAAAGTCGACCTGGCCGGGCCCTCGCCGCACGGGCAGCGCACCGATCGGGTCCGGGGACTCCTCCGGCGCGTCAAGCAGCTCGAACACGCGCTCGGCCGACGCGACGCCCGACTGCAACAGGTTCGTCATCGACGCGACTTGGGTGAGCGGCTGGGTGAACTGACGGGAGTACTGGATGAAGGCCTGAACGTCGCCGAGTGACATCGTGCCGCCAGCCACCCGAAGACCGCCGATGACGGCGATGACCACATAGTTGAGGTTCCCGAGGAACATCATGATCGGCATGATGACGCCGCTCACGAACTGCGCGCCGAACGAGGCCCTGAACAGCTCGTTGTTCTGCTCGTCGAAAACGCGCTCTGCCTCGTGCTGGCGGCCGAACACCTTCACCAGGGCGTGTCCGGAAAACGTCTCTTCGATGTGGGCGTTCAACCTGCCGGTGCTGCGCCACTGCTGGACGAAGAGCCCGTGCGACCGTCGCATCACCGCTCGGGTGATGAACATTGAGATCGGCACCGATGCCAAGGCGACCAACGCCAACAAGGGTGAGATCCAGAACATCATCGCCAGCACGCCGACCACGGTCAGCAGGCTGGTGAGCAGCTGGCTCATGGTCTGCTGCAGCGTCTGGCTGACGTTGTCGATGTCATTGGTGACGCGACTAAGCAGCTCGCCCCGCGGCTGAGCATCGATGTAGCTCAACGGCAGCCGGTTCACCTTGTCCTCGACGTCGGACCGCATCCGCAGGACGGTTCCCTGGACGACGTCGTTGAGCAGGTAGCCGGCCCACCAGGCCAGGAGCGAGGCGGCGACATAGATGCCGGCCGCCAGCATCAGCACGTGCCCGACCGCGGTGAAGTCGACCCCCTGCCCGGGGACCACGTCCATGGCGGTGACCATGTCCGCCACTTGGTCCTCACCACGCGACCGGAGACGGGCGATGGCCTCGGTTTTCGTGAGTCCTGCGGGCAGCCGGCCGCCAATCAGCCCGGTGAACACCACGTCGGTCGCGGCGCCGAGAATCTTGGGGCCCACCGATGTGGCGACGACGCTGAGTACGGTGAGGGCCAGGACGGCGTAGGCCTTCGCCCGTTCCGGACGCATACGGGCCAGGAGCCGCCGCGCCGAGGGCCAGAACGTGCTGGCCCTCTGGCCGACCATTCCGCCGCCGAACGGTCCGCGCCCGGGTATGGGTCCCTGGGCGGTCTCGACCCGCTCGGTCTCCTTGAGCTGGAGTGGAGCGCGGCCTCCGCCTGGGACGCCGTTCGTGCTCGTCATGCCGCGTCCTCTGCCGTCAGCTGAGACTCGACGATTTCGACGTAGGTCGGACACGCCTCAAGCAGCTGGTCGTGGGTCCCACGGCCGACGACCTCGCCGTCCTCGAGCACCAGGATCACGTCGGCATTCCGGATGGTGGAGATGCGCTGCGCAACGATCACGACGGTGGCGTCCTGGGTGATTGGCGCGAGGGCGGCACGCAGCCGGGCGTCGGTGCTGAGGTCGAGGGCTGAGAAAGCGTCGTCGAAGAGATAGATGGAGGGGCGCCGGATGACCGCGCGGGCGATGGCGAGACGCTGCCGCTGACCGCCGCTGAAGTTCGAGCCAGACTGCGCGACGCGTGCGTGGAGTCCGTCTGGCAAGGCCTCGACGAAGTCCCGCGCCTGCGCGACCTCCAGGGCCTCCCACATCTCGTCGTCCGTCGCGTCGGCTTTGCCGAAGCGGAGGTTGTCGGCGATGGTGCCGGAGAAGAGGAAGGCCCGCTGTGGAATGAGGCCCAGCTGCGACCACAGCGCCTCGGCGTCCGCGTCGCGCACGTCCACCCCTCCGACGCGCACCGATCCCGACGTCGCATCGAACAACCGCGGCACGAGATTGATGAGAGTGGACTTACCGGCACCGGTGGATCCGATGATGGCGACGGTCTGGCCCGGGACCGCCTCGAACGAAACCCCACGAAGCACCGGCGCGTCAGCGCCTGGATAGGCGAAGGTGACGCCTTCGAAGCGCAGGGTCCCCGGCTCAGGCAACGTCGTGACCGGGACCACCGGCGGCTCGATGGACGGCTCTGTATCGAGGACCTCGGCAATCCGATCGGCGCAGACCGCCGCGCGCGGGACCATCATGAGCATGAAGGTCGCCATCATCACTGACATGACGATCTGCATGAGGTAGGAGATGTAGGCGGTCAGCGCCCCGACCTCCATCTGGCCGGCCTCGACCCGGTGGCCGCCGAACCAGAGAACGCCGACCGTGCCGAGATTGGCCACGGCCATCACCGTCGGGAACATGCCAGCCTGCCATCGACCCGCGCGGACCGCCGCGTCGGTCAGCTCGTCGTTCGCGGACCGAAACCGCTCGGTCTCGTGCTGCTCGCGAACAAATGCGCGGACGACGCGGACGCCGGTGATCTGCTCACGGAGCAAGCGGTTGACCTCATCAATGCGGTCCTGCATCTGGCGGAAGCTCGGCACCATGCGACTCACGATGTAGCCGATTGACGCACCAAGGACGGGGACAACGAGGAGCACGAGCCACGACAATCCGGCATCCACGTGGATGGCCATCAGGACACCGCCGACCATCATGATGGGCGCAGAGACCATCAAGGTCCCGCCCATCAGCACCAGCATCTGAACCTGCTGGACGTCGTTGGTCTCGCGGGTGATCAGTGACGGCGCCCCGAAGTGCTGGACCTCTCGGGCCGAGAACGCTCCAACCCGTTGGAAAAGCGCCGTCCGCAGGTCCCGACCGAAGCGCATGGAGTTGCCGGCGGAGAACCAGACTGCGGCGATCGAGCACAGGATCTGGCCGACGGACACCACCAGCATCAGACCGCCGTATCGCAGGATGTATCCGGTGTCACCAGTAACGACACCGTGATCGATGATGTCCGCGTTCAGGCTCGGCAGGTAGAGCATGGCGACGGTGCCGAGGAACTGCAGCACCACGATGGCCATCAGCGGCATGCGGTAGGGCCGGAGATACTCACGGACGAGACGGATCAGCATCAATCGGTCTTCCTGCGCACGCCGTCCAGCAGCGTGTCCACGATCTGTTCAGGGGTCAACCGGCGCCCTTCGGAGAGGTGCGGATGGGTACCCGAGAAGGTGAACAGGCGCAACATGTGCACCAGGTCGGCGGGCGTGCAGGTAATCAACTCGGCGTCGGGTTCAACCAGAGCGACCATGATCTCCTCGGCACGTCGACGGCCCGCCTCGGTGTGCTTCTGGGCTCGAGGCGGCCCGGAAATGCCCAACGCCGTCATGAGCGCGAAGATTCCGGTGAAGCGCGCCTGGAGCCGGGTGACGAGCTCGACGAGGCGAGGACGGAACTCGAGCGAGCCGTCGATGGCGGCAAGGTCGTCCAGGAACGGCTGCATGTCCATGCCTGCCTCGACCGCAGCGCGGATCAGGTCGTCCTTTGACTCGAAGGCTCGGAAGATCGTGCCTTCGGCGACGCCGGCCGCCTCGGCGATTTGCTTGGTCGTCACGGTGCGACCGTGCTCGCGCAGCAACGGCAGCGTTGCGTCGATGAGCGCTTTGCGTCGGTCATCTACCGGCATCGGAACAGCACGAACCATGCGCTTCAGCATAAGTGAGTGAGTGCTCACTCACAAGTCAGAACCAGAGAGACCGCTTGACGCGCCCGTCGTCGTAGGTGCACGTAAAGCCCGGTGGAAACCACGACCATCCGAATTCCACGGTGTCGTACACCGGGGCGCCGGGCGGCGTCGCAATGCACTCGGCCTCCATGCGCCACCAGCCGACTCGAACGTATGCCGCAAGTGCAACCAGCAAGACCAGCGGAAGGAGCACGCTGACGATCATGCAGACCCATCGCCGTCGATGGGTCACAGGGGTCACAGCAGGTCCTTGAGTTCCTTCGGCAGTTCGAACTCCGTCTTTGACCCGCCGGGGAATCCAAAGGCCTCGGCGCCGGCATTGGGCTTCGGCTCCGGCTGAGCGGCGGCCGCCGCGGCGCGCTTGGCGGGGTTGCCGGAGACGCGCTTGCCCTTCTTCTTGGCCGACTGCGGGCGCTGCCGCGCACCTGCCCGCTTGCCCACGCCGGGCATCGCGCCCATGCCGGGCATTCCCATCCCCGGCATGCCTCCCCCGCGAGCCATCTGCTGCATCATGACCCGCGCCTGCTCGAACCGCTCGACGAGACCCTTGACCTCCGACACCTGCGTCCCCGATCCACGGGCGATACGCGCGCGGCGGGAGCCATCGATGATCTTCGGCTCGTCCCGCTCGGCCGGCGTCATCGACAGGATCATCGCCTTGATCCGGACGACCTCACGCTCATCGAAGTTGGCGAGCTGCTCCTTGAACTGACCCATGCCCGGGAGCATCCCCATGAGCTTGGTCATCGAGCCCATCTTGGCGAGCGCTTCCATCTGGGTGAGGAAGTCCTGCAGCGTGAACGAGCCCTCAACCAGCTTCTCGGCGTCCTTGGCCGCCTGCTCGGCGTCGAAGGCCCGTTCCGCCTGTTCGATGAGCGTCATGACGTCGCCCATGTCCAGGATGCGTGAGGCCATCCGGTCGGGGTGGAAGGCGTCGAAGTCGCTCAGCTTCTCGCCGGTGGACGCGAACATGATGGGGCGTCCGGTGACCGCGCGCACCGAGAGCGCCGCGCCACCGCGCGCGTCGCCGTCGAGCTTCGTGAGGACGACGCCAGTGAAGTCGACGCCCTCGGCGAACGCTTGGGCGGTGCGGACGGCGTCCTGCCCGATCATCGCGTCGATGACGAACAACACTTCGTCCGGGTCGACGGCATCGCGGATCCTGCCGGCCTGCTTCATCAACTCGGCGTCGATGGCCAAGCGACCGGCGGTGTCGACGATCACGACGTCGTGCAGCGTGCGCTGGGCTTCCTTGATGGAGGCCTTGGCGACCTTGACCGGATTGCCCTTGCCGTTCCCCGGCTCTGGCGCGAAGACGGTGACCCCGGCCTGCTCCCCCACCACCTGCAACTGGGTCACGGCGTTCGGGCGCTGGAGGTCGGCGGCCACCAGCATGGGGCTCTTCCCGTTGTCCTTGAGCCAGTGCGCGAGCTTGCCGGCGAGTGTGGTCTTGCCGGCGCCTTGGAGACCGGCCAGCATGATGACGGTCGGCGGAGTCTTGGCGAACCGGATTCGACGCGTCTCACCGCCGAGAATTCCGATCAGCTCGTCGTTGACGATCTTGATGACCTGCTGCGCCGGATTGAGCGCGCCGCTGACTTCGGTGCCCAGGGCACGCGACCGAATCCGTTCCACGAAATCGCGTACGACCGCCACCGCCACGTCCGCCTCGAGCAGGGCGATGCGGATCTCCTCAAGAGTCGCGTCGATGTCGGCTTCGGACAGCCGGCCCTTGCCGCGTAGGTTCTT
>DATFFJ010000221.1:0-5905 GCA_035250065.1 Aeromicrobium sp.
CAAAGCGACTGACCTTGCCGCCCGCGTCACTCACGCCGTTGCGGACGCAGATGCGGGCGACGCCTCCAGGCTCCAGGCCGACAGGTCGCGGCCGATGAGAGCCGCGAGGCGCTGAATCTCCGGTGCAAGGTCAGCGGTAAGGCGTCGCCGAAGCGCCGGGTCCAGGGGCTCGCGAACGACTGGCTGGCTATTGGCGAGCAAGATCCTGGACCGGACTCGATGGGCCAGCGGGAACCGGCGAAGCATCGGGATCAGGCGTACCAAGGGTCCCGGCGGACGCACGATGAGCGCCTGCAGGCGCTGGTTTCTGGCGCGCTTGCTCTCGTTGATGACCTCGAAGTCCGGCCGGAACGAGGCATCGACATCGAGGAAGCGCAGCGTATCGGCGTAGGTGGCAGCCACGTCCGCGACAAACTCATGGAACAGGATGACCTTGATGGCGTCCGGCCCAAAGGTCTCGAGGTATCGTTCGACCTGGTCGGCAAAGCGGACGGCGTCGCGGTAGTAGAGCGCCTCGGCTCGGCGCCCCTGCCCCCGCCGTTGGCCGCGCTTTCGGTCGGGTTCCGCCGCCAGCGCCTCTTCGAAGTCGGGGATCTCCTCGCCGCCATAGAAGCTCAGCTCGCCGTGGAGCGAGTACATCACGTCGACCGGGTTGCGGAGCATGATGATGATGCGGGCGTCTGGAGCAAACGCCTTGATCTCTTTCGCGGCAGTGCTCGAGTACAGATACCAGGTGCTGGCCTCGCCCACGCGTTGACCGGGCTTGGCGCCCTTGAAGAGGCCGAGGTAATCGGCCTCGCTGAGCGGTGCGTGCAGGTGAGAGAGATCGTTGCCGAAGAACTGCGGCTCCTTGTGCTCCGGCATGAAGATGCCCGGGTGGCGGCGCAGGTACTCGTACATCGCGGTCGTGCCGCAACGCGGCGCACCAACGATCAGGAAGTCAGGTTTCGGCATGAGGGATTGGCTAGTCGGCTTGCGCCAGCAGGACGCGAGACCCATGCGCCTCGTATCGAATGGGGACGGCAGTCAATCCTGACAGAGCGGCGAGGATCGCCGGATGATACCCGGGTTCCGCAACGAACAGGAGAAAGCCACCTCCACCGGCACCGCACAGCTTGCCGCCGGATGCGCCCGCTTCCTGGCCGGACCGATACCAGGCGTCGATGGTCGGATTGCTTACCGTGCTCGCCAGGCCACGCTTCATCGCCCATCCGACGTCCAGCGTGCGGCCGAACTGACGCAAGTCAGGCTCCGGTTGGCGCATGAGGGACTGCAGCTCGTACGCCTGATCGCGCATGCGGGTCAGCTCGGCATGATGGTCGGGGGTGCGGGACCGCTGCTCGAAGAGGACCGAGCTCGACTTGCGCTGATGACCCGTCCATAGCATCAGGAGCCAATCGAAGAGCCGGCCGACGGCGCCGTTCGATGCGATCTGCGGCTCGACGGCAACGTCACCGCTCGAACGGAAGTTGAACAGGTTCAGGCCGCCGAACGCGGCGGCGTATTGATCCTGCTTGCCGATCGGCTGGCCGAGAATCTCTATCTCGACATGAGACGCTTCGTCCGCCAGCTGTGCTGCAGTGACGCGTTCACCGCGAAAGGTGTGCAGGGCATTGAGGAGGCCGACGGCGAAGCTGCTCGACCCACCGAGGCCCGAAGAGTCAGGAAGGTCACTCACGACGCTGATGTAGATGGGCGGCTCGATCTCGAGGAGCCTGAGACACTCCCGCGCAATGTCGTTGCGGACCGCGTCGATATCCTGCACGGCCTCGCTGACGGAATAGTTGAGTCGGACCTTTTCGTCGAACACGGGTCCGTGGCGCTTGACCGTGACGTACACGTATTTGTCGATCGAGGTGCTGAAGACAGCACCATCGCCGGCCTCGTAATACGCCGGGAGGTCGGTCCCGCCACCGGCAAAGCTCACACGCAGCGGCGTCTGCGTGACGACCAGGCCATTCTCGATACGACCGCGAACGCCGGCGGCGCTAGCCATGCCGGAGGCCCCAGTCGTACGGGATATCGACGGTGAACGGGTCCATCCGCAGCATCTCGTTGGGATCGTGGGGCTCGGTCCCGCAGTTCGCCAGGATGACCTGCTTGTCACCATACGCCTTATATCCATTCGCGATGCCGGGTGGAATCTGGACCAGGCAGTAGTTGTCCTCGCCGATGAAGACCTCCTGAAGCTCCCCGCGAGTCGGAGATCCGTCGCGCATGTCGTACATCACGAGCTTCGCGCGACCTGACAGGACCGCGTTGTTCACGGTCATCGTCTGATGGATGTGCCACGCCTTGACCGTGCCCGGCCACGCGGTGGAGAAATAGATCTCGCCGAAGGAGATGAAGTGCGGGTCGGTCGCCTTGAGCATGTGCATGATCTTTCCCCGCTCGTCGACGATCTGGCGCAGCGGGACCACCTTGACGCCGTCGATCACGCAGCCACCTCGGCGCGCCACCGAAGGTCGCCGTCGAGATGGCCGTCTTCGATGAGACGGCCCAGTCGCTTCAGGCGGGTGAATGCGTCGCTCGTGTACTGCTCATGGGTGAGCCCAACGCCGCGCAGCGCTGCAGCAAGCTGCCGCGCGCCGGTCTGCGGGGTGAACTCGAATCGGAAATTAGGGAACGCTCGCTCGAACTTCCTGAAGCTTGTTCGATAGGTGCGCTGGTCGGCATCGGGCCGCGACAGCACCTCGAGCTCGGCTTCGGAAACGGCATCCTTGACCGCTCCAGCCAGGTCTCGCACCTGGATGTTGAGGCTATCGGTACCGAGGTTGAAGGCCTGGTTGTGCACGACGTCGATCGGCGCGTCGAGTGCGGCCAGGAACCCGCGGGCGACGTCACGGACGTGCACCACCGGCCGCCACGGCTCCCCGTCGCCGAGAACGGTGATCTTCCCCGTGGTGAGGGCGGCGCCCACGAGGCTGTTGAGGACCGTGTCAAAGCGCATGCGCGGCGAGAGGCCGTACATCGTCCCGTTGCGAAGCAGGATGGGCGAAAAGCCATCGGTGGCAAGTCCGCTGAGGATTTCCTCGGCTGCGACCTTCGATCGGGCGTAGTCCGTCTGTGGATTGAGCGGCGAGGTCTCGTCGACGACCCCGCCCTCCGACATGCCGTACATGATGCAGGACGAAGCGAACAGGAACCGTCGGACGCCGGCGTCCCGCGCGAGGGCGGCAAGGCGCCGGGTGCCCTCTTCGTTGATCGACTGCGTCCAGCCGGTGTTGAGATTGCCGATGGGGTCGTTGCTCAGCGCAGCGAGATGGATCACGGCGTCGAAGCCACGAAGGTCGTCGAGGGTCACGTCGCGAATGTCTCGGGCAACACCCGTCACGTGCGGCGGTGGGGTCAGGTCACATCCGCGGAAGTACTCGACGTCCAGGCCGGTCACCTCCTTGCCGCCGGCCGCGAGGATCGGCGCCATCACCGAACCCACATATCCGCGATGTCCGGTGAGCAGCACCCGGTGAACAGTCATGGTCGGTCCCTTTCGCGCCGTGCGGCGATCAGATTCTGGACGTGGTCGATGAGGTCGTGGGCGTCATCGACGTGGAGGTACGGCGCACCGGCCGCGTCGGCGGCCTGGCCGTCGCGTTCGTCGTCGCCGATGAACGTGGTCATCGAGAGGTCGAGGTGGTGCTCCCGTTGAGCCTGGAACAGCATGCCGGGCAGGGGCTTGCGACACGTGCAGCCAGCGTTCCAATCGTGGGGGCAGTAGTACACCGCGTCAATGTGACCGCCGGCGGCGGCAGCCTCCCGGCGCATCGTATCGTTCACGGCCTGGACGTCATCGTCGGACATCAGGCCGCGGCCCACGCCGGCCTGGTTCGAGACGACGATCACGAGAAACCCCGCATCACGGAGGAGGCGGAGAGCATCCAGCGACCCATCGCGCCAACGGAAGTCGGCAGGAACGCGAACATACTCCGCCTGTGGTGGCCGTTCGTTGAGAACTCCGTCACGATCAAGGATGACCGCCGGCCTTCGGGCCAGGAACGCGTCGGTAAGTGGCAGCCGATGCATCGATCCGACGCTGTAATAGCGGTGCCCGCTCGCGTGGGCGCCGAGTTTGCCCTCCCGGGCAAGCTCTGGGTAGAGCGCCTGTTCCACCAGCTCGGCACCATCGGCGGGCAACAGTGAAAGGGCACTCCGCGGCAGGAGCGCGTAGCTGATCTCGACGCCCTTGAGATTCGGCGCGGACCGGCTCCGGTCGAAGAGTTCGATGAGGCCACCGTCGGAGACCCGGACGTTGTCGCGCGAGTATCCGTCATCGTTGGCATAGATGGTCGTCATCGCCGGAGCGCCGACCGCACGGTAACGGTCCCAGAGGCGATCCATGTCGAGGGGCCAGTAGTTGTCGCAGTAGAGCATCAGGAACAACGGATCCAGACGGTGCTCGACAAGCTGGAGGCGGCGAGCGGTGAGATCGTCCGGTGCCGAGATCGAGTAGGTGATCTCGACGCCATGGCCGGTGCCATCGCCAAAGTACGTCGTGATGACGTCCGGGAGATATCCGAGCAGCATCTCGACGCGCTCGAAGCCCTGGCGCGCAAGGAGCTCCACGATGTAGGCAAGGAACGGCTTGCCATGAAACTCGATCATCGGCTTTGGCCGATGATCGGTAAGGGGTCTCATGCGCGTGCCACGACCCCCCGCCAGGATCACCGCCTGGCGGGGACGCTCGGTCTGCATGGTGGGGTCAGTGGCTGGTTGCCGCAGCCGCGACGCGATCGCTGATGAGGCAGGTCGTGATGATGTCGGCGAGAGCCGTGTGAGCGGTCTCCACGAGGCCATACGCGCCTCGCTCGGTCTCGATCCACAGCGCTTCGTCGACAAGGGCCATTGCCCGGCCACCGTCGAATCCGACCAGCCCGATCGAGCGCATCCCGAAGCTGCGAGCCGCCTCGAGCGCCCGGATGATGTTCGGCGAGTTGCCGCTCGCCGTGATGACGATCAGTACGTCGCCAGGCCGGGCGAAGTTCTCGAGCTGACCCTCGAAGACCCGCTCGTATCCCTCGTCGTTCGCGAGCGCGGTCAGCCATGGCACGTTGTCGGTCAGGTTCATCACCCGGAACGGAGGACGGCCCGCGGTCTTGGTGGCCTTCGCCAGGTCGTTCACCCAATGGGCAGCGGTGGCCGAACTTCCACCGTTTCCTGCGATGAAAATTGTCGAACCTCGATCCCGCGCGGCGCGCAACTCATCCACCACCCGAGCGATCGCGTTCAGGTCGGCGGCACCGACCATGTCCCGCAGCCGTTCGATGTACTCGCTCGCAACGCCATGCCACGGCATGCCCTCGATCGGAATGGCTTGGTATGCCTCGGCACCGGAGGCCTCGGCAATGGCACCCACATCGACGAATCCCGGACCGGGGAACGCGTCATGACCATTGCTCGTGCCGTAGGTGTGGCCGTTGGTGTGACCGTTGCCGTTGCTGTGGCCGTTGCCGTTGCCGTTGCCGTTGCTGTGGCCATTGCCGTTGCCGTTGCTGTGGCCGTTGCCGTTGCTGTGGCCGTTGCCGTTGCTGCTCACGAACGCCGTCGCCATCGCAGGAGTCCCCAGGACCAGTGGCTGCCAGTCACCCGCGGCGCCTGCCAGGCCCGCTGCGTCGAGAACCGCGCGCCTGCGCTCACTCCAGATGGTCCGAAGGACGCGCCAGCCATCGGGGATGGTGCGCAGTCGGCCCACGCCCATGACGCGTCGGTCCTCAAAGCTCGGAACCTCCACGATCCTGAGTCCGGCGCGAAGGGCGCGGATGTTCATCATCGTCTCGATCTCGAATCCGTCCCCGTCCAGGTCGAGGACGGGAAGAACGCGACGCCAGAAGGCGTTGTAGCCGTAGCACAGGTCCGTGTACTGCCCGCCGTACAGCCGTCGGACCATCCTGACGAACGCGGCATTGCC
>DATFFJ010000222.1:0-9956 GCA_035250065.1 Aeromicrobium sp.
ATCGGCGCGCGCATCACCCACGGCTGGGCCAGGCGGACCAAGGTGTCGTAGATGGCGGTGTCGCCATGCGGGTGGTACTGACCCATCACGTCACCGACGATGCGGCTGCACTTGCTGAAGCCGCGGTCGGGTCGGTACCCGCCGTCGAACATCGCGTAGAGCACCCGGCGGTGCACCGGCTTGAGTCCGTCGCGGACGTCGGGCAACGCGCGCGAGACGATGACGCTCATCGCGTAGTCGATGTATGAGCGCTGCATCTCGACTTGCAGCTCGACCGGCTCGATCCGGTCGCGTTCGATCGGCGTGTCAGTCATCAGATGTCCAGGAACCTAACGTCTTTGGCATTGCGCTGGATGAAGGACCGTCTTTGCTCCACGTCCTCACCCATGAGGATGGTGAAGATCTCGTCGGCCATGGCCGCGTCCTCGAGCGTGACCTGGCGCAGGATGCGGCGATCGGGATCCATCGTGGTCTCCCAGAGCTCGTGGTCGTTCATCTCGCCGAGGCCCTTGTAGCGCTGGACCGGCGCCTCCTTGGGCAGTTTGCGACCCGACGCCTTGCCGTCCTTCAGCAACACGTCGCGCTCTTTGTCGGAGTACGCGAGTTCGTGGTTGCCGCTCGTCCACTTGATCTTGTAGAGCGGCGGCTGCGCGAGATAGACGTAGCCGCCGTCGATCAGCGGCTTCATGAAACGAAACAGCAGCGTGAGCAGCAGCGTCGAGATGTGCTGGCCGTCGACGTCGGCGTCGGCCATGAGCACGATCTTGTGATAGCGCAGTTTGTCGATGTCGAAGTCCTCGTGGACTCCGGTACCCAGTGCGCTGATGATGGCCTGCACTTCGGTGTTCTGCAGGATCTTGTCAATGCGGGCCTTCTCGACGTTCAGGATCTTGCCGCGCAACGGAAGGATGGCCTGCGTGCGCGGGTCGCGTCCGCCCTTGGCCGAACCGCCGGCCGAGTTGCCCTCGACCAGGAAGATCTCGCATTCCTCCGGATTACGGGACTGGCAATCGCTCAGCTTGCCGGGCAGTCCACCACCGCCGAGCAGACCCTTGCGGTTGCGGGCGAGGTCGCGTGCCTTGCGCGCCGCCATCCGGGCCGCGGCGGCGTCGATCGACTTGCGAACGATCGTCTTGCCTTCGTTGGGATGTTGTTCGAACCAAGCACCGAGCTCATCGTTGAGCACCTTCTGGACAAATGACCGTGCCTCGGTGTTGCCCAGCTTGGTCTTGGTCTGGCCCTCGAACTGCGGTTCGGCCAACTTGATCGAGATGATCGCCGTCAGGCCCTCGCGGATGTCGTCGCCGGTGAGCCGGTCTTCCTTCTTCTTGATCAGGTTCTGGGCCTCGGCGAAGTTGTTGACGGTGTTCGTCAATGCAGCCCGGAAGCCCTCTTCGTGGGTTCCGCCCTCATGGGTGTTGATGGTGTTGGCGAACGTATGCACCGACTCGCTGAAGGAGTTGTTCCACTGCATCGCGATCTCGAGCGACAGACCGTTCGCCTCGTCGTCGCGCTCCAGCGAGATGATGCCGGAATGGATGGGTGATTTCGCTCCGACGTTGATGTGGTCGACGTAGTCGACCAGTCCACCGTCGAATCGGAACGCGACTTCGCGCTCGACCTCGTCGACCGTTCCGCCTTCTTCCAGCACCGCGTCTTCTGGGTGATCGCGGTCGTCCTTGAGCCGGATCTCCATGCCCTTGTTGAGGAAGGCCATCTCCCGGAAGCGCGTCTTGAGCGTCTCGTAGTCGTAGTCCGTGGTCTCGAAGATGTCCTCGGATGCATAGAAGACTTGGGTGGTTCCGGTCTCGTCGGTCTTCTCGTGTCGCTCGAGCGGCCCGTCTGGTTCGCCATAACTGAACGACTGAGTCCAGCGGTACCCGTCGCGCTTGACCTCGGTGTAGAGCTTGGCGCTCAGCGCGTTGACGACCGAGATGCCCACGCCGTGCAGGCCGCCGGAGACCTTGTAGCCGCCGCCGCCGAACTTGCCGCCTGCATGCAAGGAGGTCATGACGAGCGTGACCGCCGGAATCTTCTCGATCGGGTGCTCGTCGACGGGGATGCCGCGGCCATCGTCAACGACCTTCACCCCGCCATCGGCCTGCAAGGTGACGGCGATGTGTGAGGCGTGGCCGGCCAGCGCTTCGTCGACGGAGTTGTCGACCACTTCATAGACCAGGTGGTGAAGGCCGCGCTCGCCGGTCGAGCCGATGTACATGCCTGGCCGCTTGCGCACCGCCTCGAGCCCTTCGAGCACCTGGATGTTGCTCGCGTCGTACGAGAGGGGATCTTCGGGGCTACGGTCTCCGCTGTCGTTCACTGCTGGGGCCTGCGGCTCAGAAGTCACTCAATCAGTATACGGGGCCATTGTGTGCGTCCCACGGACATATCCACCGTGTCAGGACGGGTTCGAGCGCGCTGAGGTGCCATTGAGAGCCGCAGAATGGCCGACTGGAGCCAGCCGCAGGCGGGTATCTGGGGAGAACCATGGCTGCGACCGCGCGAGAAGCCGCAATCAGCCATAGGTGTCGCGCGGCCCTCGACCGTCGCGCACCGTGCGCTTTCCGCGCTTCCAACTGGGCGCTTGGGGACCCCGGATATCGACGCGCAGCACGCTGTCCTGGCCGAGCTCCGCATTGAGGCGCCGAACCAGGCCGGGTGCCAGCAGCTGCAGTTCCTTGGCCCACGACGTCGAGTCGGCACGCACGATCAGGACGCCGTCGTCGAATCCCTCGACGGAGGAATGTGCCGCCACATCGGGGCCGACCACGGCCGGCCAATCGGTGAAGACCCGCTGGACGTTGAGCCGTTCGTCCCAGCCGTGGTCCCGGACAAGCTCGCCCATGAGGTCCGACACCGGAACGGGATCATCCCGATTGACCCTGCCACCCGCAGTCGTCGGGCGCTTCCGCCGACGACGCAGGGGTGGCGTCGAGGCACCCCGGTACGAGTCGGCGACGTCGCGAGCCAACGCGAGCGGATCGGGTTCCGGTCCGGCCTCGGCCTGGGTCTCCTCTTCGGCGTCGCCGTCTGGAGGCAGGTCAGGCACGGGTCACCTCCCCGGCAGCCACGTTGAATCGTTCGCCGGCCAGGATGTCGGGGACATCGTCGGACACCGCCGCCGTGACAAGGACTTGCTCGACATCGGCAGCCAGCTTCGCCAGCTGTTCACGTCGCCGGCCGTCGAGCTCGGCGAAGACATCGTCGAGGATGAGCACCGGGTCGTCGCCGTCCTCACGCAAGACCTGGAAGGAAGCGAGCCGCAGGGCCAGCGCCAGCGACCACGACTCACCGTGACTGGCGTAGCCGCGCGCTGGCAGGTCTCCGATCGCAAGGTCGATGTCGTCGCGATGCGGCCCGACCAAGGTCACGCCGCGATCAAGCTCGTCGCGGCGGCGATCCTCGAGGCTCGCCACGAGTCGACCGCGGATCGCGTCAGCGCTGGTGGCTTCGGTCAGGTCGGTCGATGACTTGTAGGTCGCGGACACCTCCTGCCGGTCGTCAGCGGCATCGGCGGCAACCTGTCGGTACGACCCCATGAGATGGGGTGAGATCTCGGCCAAGGTGGCCAGACGCTGGGCCATCAACTCGGCACCGAGCGTCGCCAACTTCTCGTCCCAGATGTCGAGGGTCGACAAATCGACGTGCCCGCTCCGGCCGCGCGCGGACTTCAGCAGAGTGTTCCGTTGCTTGAGCACTCGGTCGTAGTCGGCCCGGACGCCGCCGAGCCGCGGTGTTCGGAGCGTGAGCAAGCCGTCGATGAACCGTCGGCGATCGGACGGATCACCCTTGACGAGCGCGAGGTCCTCCGGCGAGAACATGACCGTGCGCACGACTCCGATCATGTCGCGCATCCGGGGCACCACGGATCCGTTAACCCGGCCACGGTTCGCACGGCCACTGGAGATCTCCACCTCCAGGCGAGCCGATCGGTCACCGCGTTGCACGTCCAGCCGGATGACGGCCTGATCGGTGCCCGCCCGGATCAGCGGTGCGTCGACGGCCACACGGTGTGATTCGAGCCCGGCCACATAGTCGACCGCTTCGACCAGGTTCGTCTTGCCCTGGCCGTTGGCCCCGATGAAAGCGGTAGGGCCCGGTGTCAAGGCGACTTCGGCGTGCGGGTACGACCGGAAGTCGTGAACCTCGAGTCGGGTGACATGCATGGGTGTTATCAGGTGGTTTCGAGGGCGCCTGGGGGCGCCACCTCAACCACCGTCCGCCTTGCGTATGGCGTGGCCGCCGAACTGGTTGCGCATGGCGGCGATGGCCTGCATGGCCGGCGACTCCTCCTGGCGCGAGACGAACCGGGCGAACAGCGACGCCGCAATGGCGGGAACGGGGACGGCGTTGTCGATGGCCGCTTCCACCGTCCAGCGACCCTCGCCGGAGTCTTCGGCGTACCCCCGAATCTGGCTGAGACCCGGGTCATCCTTGAGTGCCTCGGAGAGCAGATCCAACAACCACGACCGGACGACGGTTCCCTGGCGCCAGGAGTCGAACACTGCGGGAACGTTGTCGACCAGATCCACCTTGCTGAGCAGCTCATAGCCTTCGGCGTAAGCCTGCATCATGGCGTACTCGATGCCGTTGTGAACCATCTTGGAGAAGTGACCGGCGCCGACCCGTCCGGCATGGACGAACCCCCCGCCCGGCATCGCGCTGTCCTCCTCGGGTCGCAGGGCATCGAGGGCAGGCTGCACTTTGGCGATGTCGCCGGCATCGCCTCCGACCATCAGCGCGTAACCGTTCTTGAGGCCCCAGACCCCACCGCTGACGCCGGCGTCGACGTAGCCGATGCCCTTCTCAGCGGCCAGGGACGCGTGCACCTCGTCGTCGGTCCAGCGCGAGTTACCGCCGTCGACGATGACATCGCCCGGGCCCAGCAGGTCGACGAGGGACCGCACAGTGGACCGCGTGATGTCACCCGGCGGCACCATGACCCAGACCACCTTGGGCGAGGGCAGCTCGGCGACCAGATCGTCGAGCGAGCCCACATCGGTGACATCGGGATTCGGGTCGTAACCGGTGACCGTCACGCCGCGCTCGCGCAGCCGGGTGCGCATGTTGCCACCCATCTTGCCGAGACCAACCAGCCCGAGGTGCATGCGTTGACCTGTCAGCTCTGCAGGCGAACCGGCATGATGAGGTACCGGAAGGCTCCGTCGGGCTCGGCGCCCACCTCGCTCACGCCACTGAGAGCTGCCGGCTTGGTGTGCTGGGTGAACGCCAGGTGCACATACGGCTCGCTGATGACGGCCAAGCCCTCCAGCAGATAGGTCGGGTTGAACCCGATGGCGATGTCGGGACCGTTGATGGTGGCCTCGATCGCCTCCGACGCCTGAGCTTCGTCACCGCTCCCTGCCTCCAGCAGCACGGATCCGTCGGAGAAGCTGAGTCGAAGCGGGGTGTTGCGCTCGGCCACGAGGGCGACGCGCTTGACCGACTCGACCAGATCCGCAGTCGAGACATACGCCACGGTGTCGGCTTGGGCTTGGAAGAGTTGCCGCACCCGCGGGAAGTCACCCTCCAGCAGGCGCGTCGTCGTCCGGCGGGAGCCCGTGCCGACGGAGCCTTCGAACCCGATGAGACCGTCGCCGCTCTCACCTGCGGAGATGGCGATGGTGACGTCACCGCTGCCAGCAAGCGAGCGCGCAGTTTCCCCGAGTACGCGCGCCGGAACGAGCGCGTGCGCCGATGTGTCGCCGCGCTCGGGGTACCAGCTGAGGTCGCGCAGGCTGGCGCGGAAGCGATCGGTGGCCATCAACGACACGGTCGAGCCTTCGAGCTCAAGCCGAACGCCGGTGAGGAGCGGGAGCATTTCGTCGCGCCCGGCAGCAGCGCTGGCCTGGGCCACGGCCGTCGCGAAGTCGTCGGCCTTGACCGTTCCGGATGCGGTGGGCATGTCCGGCAGACGGGGGTACTCCTCGACCGGCATCGTCTGCAGCGTGAAGCGGGCGCTGCCGCAGAGGACCTGAACCTTGGCGCCGTCCAGCGCTACATCGACTGGCTTGTTGGGCAGCGACTTCACGATCTCGGCCAGAAGTCGTCCGGAGACCAGGGCGCGGCCGTCATCGGCAACCTCGGCCGGCAGCGTCGCGCGTGTCGACGTTTCGTAGTCGAATCCGGACAGCGTGAGGCCGTCAGCCGTGGTTTCGATCATGAGGCCCGCAAGGACGGGGACACTCGGTCGAGTCGGCAGGCTGCGGGCGGTCCAGCCGACGGCATCGGCAAACGAATCCCGGTCGATACGGAACTTCACGGACGCGAGCCTCCCAGAGTTCGGCGCGAAATGGGCAAGAAGTGTGTGGTGCATCCTGCCACGAGTACTGCGCAGGCAACAGGGGTCGGGTGGGCTGGTGCGGGTCCTTGGATCGACCAGTGCGGGCTTGTGCACACAGGTCGTTCGGGGTGACTTTGACGTCCTTGTGATGCATAGAAGGGAATCGTCGTAGTCGTCACTGCTGTGGATACTGTCGATAACTCATTTTTGGTCTGGAATGAGAAGGTTTTTCCTGTGGAGGAAGTGCGCTACGACGTCCCCAAGGTGCCTGTTTGGCTGGGGATCGTGTGAGGTGGTTCACACCTTGTTCACCGGCGCGTAACATCAATCCACTGATTTCCCATGTTTCCCACATTTCTATCCCCACCTGTGGGAACAGAATGGGGGCGGAGAAGGGCTCGAGCGACCGTCAGGCCTGGCCGCGAGCCTGGTTCTTGATCCGGTTGGTCAGCTCGGTGACCTGGTTGTAGACAGCGTGCTTCTCCGCCATCAGCGTCCGGATCTTCTTCTCGGCGTGCAGGACCGTCGTGTGGTCACGGCCACCGAACTCTTCGCCGATCTTCGGTAGGGAAAGCTGCGTGAGCTCGCGGCACAGGTACATGGCGATCTGGCGGGCGAGCACCAGGTTGCGGGTGCGATTTGGTCCGCAGAGCTCGTCGATGCTGAAGTCGGAGTAGGCGGCCGTTTGGGCCATGATCATGCTCGCGGTGATCTCGGGTTCATCACCTTCGGCCACGAGGTCCTTGAGCACGATGTGGGCGAGGGCAAGATCCACCGGCACCTTCTGGAGATTGGCGAAGGCGGTGGTGCGGATCAGCGCACCTTCCAGCTCTCGAATGTTGGTCTGCACTCGGCTGGCGATGAACTCGAGCACATCGGCCGGCACGGTGAGCTTTTCGGCGGCCGCCTTCTTGCGCAGGATCGCGATGCGCGTTTCCAGGTCGGGCGGAAGCGTCTCGGTCTGCAGCCCCCAGGCGAACCGGCTGAGCATCCGCTCTTCGAGTGTCTTCAGTTGCTTCGGTGGGCGATCGGACGTCATGACGATCTGCTTGTTGGCGTTGTGGAGAGCGTTGAAGGTATGGAAGAACTCGCTCTGGGTTGCTTCCTTGCGTTCGAGGAACTGAATGTCGTCCACGAGCAAGACGTCGACCTCGCGGTACTTGCGTTGGAGCTCGGCTGTCTTGCGCTCCCCGATCGCGTTGATGACGTCGTTGGTGAACTCCTCGGTGTTCACGTAGCGGACGCGTGCTGACGGGTAAAGGTTCAGGACGTAGTTTCCGATGGCATGGAGGAGGTGCGTCTTGCCGAGTCCGGACTCGCCGTGGATGACCAGTGGGTTGTACGAGTTGCCGGGCGCTTCGGCGACGGCGACGGCGGCTGCGTGGGCAAAGCGGTTGGAGGCACCGATGACGAAGTTCTCAAACAGGTAGCGCGGGTTGAGTCGTGCTTCGGCGATGAGGTCGCGGTTCGACGCCGTGACCTGGGGACGCTGCGCCCAGCTCGGAACGAACTCGTCGTCAGCCTCTTCGTCTTCCAGATCCTCGTCTAGGTCGACGAGACCCGCCGGCGAGGATGGAGTTGTATCGATATCTCTATTTGTCGATACATCGATAAATGCCTCGGAGACTTGGTCGGGATCAATGGTGACGATCAACCGGATCGGCTCGCCGAGGCTCGCACTGAGTTGTTGCTCCAGGATCGGCCGCACCCGGGACTCCAGTTGGGCGCGGCTGAGCTCGTCGCGCACGGCGACGATGAGGATGTCATCGTGGAGGCTGAGGGGAGTGGCGTTGCCGGCCCACATGCGGGCGCCAGGACTGAGGAGCTCGACGGCGCGGGTCCAGTGCTCGGTGAGATCTGGTGCAATCGCCGGTTCCTCGGGCATCCGCCACACTCCTTGGTCCACATTGTTTTCCACAGTGTGTGCACGGCGTGTAGCGCCAAGGGAAGCCGCCGGGAAACTGAATCTGGACCCCCGCGCGGGCTGTGGAAAAGTCCGAATACCGCCCGGACGCTAGCAGCGTCGCCAGACCAGAGCAAGCGTTCTGCGCACACTTTGAAATCGGCTTCGGCGTGTCGACTGGACACGCGGCGTGTCGCCCCGTATGTGCCCCGGTTTGACCGGTTACCGGCCCGCCCGTACGGTTGTGACGTCGGTCTTCGCGACATCTGCCGCGTGTTCACAGACGGAGGAATCTGTGAACGAGCGGTGGCCGTCGACAGCTCCTTCCTCGACCTGGAACCAGCACCGTCGGGCCTACCCGATCCAGAGCGAGGGAGCGATCTCTGGGATGACTCCACCCCCTGCGTGAGGAACCACTCGTGAGCAAGCGTACGTACCAGCCCAACAACCGCCGTCGTGCCCGCAAGCACGGCTTCCGTCTGCGCATGCGCACGCGTGCCGGCCGAGCCATTCTGGCCAACCGCCGGCGCAAGGGACGCGCAAAGCTGTCTGCCTGAGTCGTCGTTGCTGACCGCGGTCCATCGCATGCGCAACAGCGAGGACTTCTCGACGACCGTCCGCCACGGCTCCAAGGCCGCGCGGACACATCTGGTCGTCCATGTGCTTCCTGACTCGTCTCGGGGCGGCCAGCCCGAGGTGGGAATCGTCGTCAGCCGAGCGGTCGGGCCTGCCGTCGTGCGCAACCGGGTGAAGCGTCGGCTTCGTCACGCGATGCGCTCCCACGTGGGGCGGTTGCCGAGCGGATGCCGGGTCGTCATCCGCGCGCTCCCGCCGGCGGCCGATGCACCCGCGGCCAGCCTGGATGCCGATCTGGACGTGGCCTTACGTCGGGCAGGTGGCTGGTGAAGACCGTCCTCATCGCCCTGCTGCGTGCCTATCGATTTGCCATCAGCCCGCTGTACGGGCAGGTGTGCCGGTATCACCCCACGTGTTCGGCCTATGCGCTGGAGGCGGTGGAGACGCATGGGGCCGCGCGCGGCTCGTGGCTCGCCGCGCGGCGCGTCCTGCGCTGTCATCCATGGGCCGAGGGCGGCGTCGACCATGTTCCGCCGGTCGACCACACAGACTCAACCAATCGGCGGCCGATCGCGTCCGCCCAGCTCCGGGAGAACTAATGGGCTTTGTCATGGAACCGCTGTACTACGCGGTGTCGGCGATCCTGCTGGGCTGGCATTGGCTGTTCACCGAGCTCGGCCGCCTCTCTGGAGGCTGGATCTGGGTGCTGGCCATTGCTGGCTTGACGGTGACGATCCGAGCCCTGTTGATCCCGCTGTTCGTGAAGCAGATCAAGTCGAGCCGCAACATGCAGCTGCTGCAGCCGCAGATCAAGGAGCTGCAGAAGAAGTATGGCCACGACCGACAGAAGCTGGCCGAAGAGCAGATGAAGCTGTGGAAGGAGACGGGAACCAATCCGTTCGCGTCGTGCCTGCCGCTGCTGCTGCAGATGCCGATCTTCTTCGCACTGTTCAACGTCATCAACAACGCGGCGAAAGGCAAGGCTCTTGGCCTGCTGGATGCGGCCGACGCCGATTCGCTCAAGGATGCGATGTTCCTGGGTGGCCGGATTGCCGACACCTTCATAAGCAGCACGCACGTGGAGACGAAGATCATCGCGATGGTCATGGTCGTCGCCATGTGCGTGACCCAGTTCGTCACGCAGCGCCAGCTGATGAGCAAGAACATGCCGCCGGATGCGCTGACTGGCCCCTA
>DATFFJ010000223.1:0-12103 GCA_035250065.1 Aeromicrobium sp.
TGACGGTCATGCCCGGCCTGCCCCACCCGAGCGTCGGCTCGTCCTCACGCAGCCACAACTGCAGGGCGACCGTGGCCGTTGTACGCAGATGGGTGAGCATCCGGGCGAGCCCCGGCGACGCCGCGGCAAGCTTCGGCCCGACCACGCGAATCATGTCCACCGGGACCGCGAGCACTGCCACGTCGAAATCCACCCCACGTCGAAGGACTCGCTGTTCGGCATCAGGCCATGTGCACCCGAACGATTCCAGCGGCTCGTCCAACACCGCCGGATCCACATCGAGTTGATCAAGCAACGGCCGGTCAGCGAAGCAAGGCAACCCGCGCACCCGTATCAACGGGTCGTACTGATCGACGCTCTCCTTGAGGGCGATCTGGCGTCCCATCGTGATGGCTTCAACGTTCATCCCATCGACGCTCGGTTCCACGTCGTCAATGCGGTGGAAGTACTCGATGCGCACACCGCGGGCCACGAGCGCTTGATGAAGCGGGGCGAACACGATGTCGCCCATTCCGGCGGCCATCTTCCAGAAGATCGCTCCGCGGTACTCAAAGAACATCTTCATGGTCGCCGCGATCGCCGTCCCGGCACCTACCCCGCGCTCGGATCGCGATGCACCGTCATCAGCGAACACAAGATCGTAGAGACCCCGAATGAACGCAAACTCACTCACGGCGGGATCGGCGCCGTGTCGCACAGCCCAGTCGAGGAAGTCCTCCTCATTGGCTCGTCGAAAACCGTCCGGATCGCTCGCGAACCCGTCAGCGACGATGCCGCGGACGGTGGCCGCCAGAAAGGAGACCAAGTGCCACATGCGGCGCTGCGACGGATCCGCATCGACCGCCGCGCGAAGCAGGTCGCGGGTGCCGGACAACGTCTCGTCGAGGGCTTGGACGATCTTTGCCTCGTCGGGCCCGGGGGGCGTTTCGAGCTGGACCAGCACCTCGAGGAGTGACGCGACGATCGCCAGGTACGTCCCCTCCACGAGTGGGTCGACGCGAACCGGCGCGGACCGGCTCGGCGTCAGGTCGAGCCGCGCCGGGGTGTCGCCGACTGTCGGCAGGGAGTTGACGAAGTCGATGATCAGCTGGACGCCGCTCCGGGTGATGTCGGCTATGTCGGGCGGCGCCGGCACACCGTCCGGACCGATCGGATCACCCGGGTCGAGGTCGTTGGCAGCAAATGTCCCCAGCCAATGCCGCCAGTCCGTGCCGAAGCGGTCTTCCAGGCCAACGTCGGCAGCCGGAAAGATGGCTTCGCGCCAGGTCTTGATCGGTGCGGTTGGATCTGTGACAGCCCGATCGAGCTCCCCGTAGCACTCGCGCAACAGCCTGAAGGCGTTGTCGTAGTAGCCGAGCCAGATGTGCAGGCCGTGCTCCTCAATCCGTCCATGCGCGCCGCGACTGCTGGCGCCCTTACCGCCGAGCCTGAACCCCCGCTGGTAGATCGTGATCGACTCGAACTCACGTTGCCACCCTGGCTGGCTGAGGCGCCACGCGGCGGTCACGCCGGCCATGCCGCCGCCGAGGATCGCTACCTTGCGCCGTCGGTGTGAACTCACCGTCGAGTGCCGGCGAGCCGAGCCCTCGCGTCATCGAGCTCGGCATAGGACGCGTCCTGGGGAAAGTTCTCGACCGCACGACGCAACTCGTCGATGGCCGCCTCGCCACGAATGTCGTGGAGGTCAATCGCGATGCGCAGTTCGAACGGTCGCGCGCCCTGCTGTCGGGCGACGGCCAGCGCCTCCTCCAATTTGCGCACCACCTCGTCTGCCTGGTGGGCGAGGTGGGCGCGGCAGCGCAGGGTCTCGGCGTCGTAGAAGTGCATCTGGGTGGTGCTGGCCAGTTCGAGCGAATGATCGAAGTGGCCGCACGCCGCCTCGGTGTCGCCGGCCGCTGCGTCCAGTCGACCGAGCATTGTCACGTAGGCCGGAAGCCCAATGCGCAGTTCGGCGCCCTCCCACACCGCCATCATGGACCCGAGCAGGCTGCGGTCGTGCCGGGTCGACGCGCCCGCCGACAACGCAAGGAGACGCGCGGCCTTGGTGGCTGTGTGTTGGGTCGTGGCGACGAGTGACCAACTGTCGTAGCCGTGCTGCTCGCCGAGGGCCGACAGCTCGCTGAGCAAGGCAAAGGACCGTTCGTAGTCGCCCCGCTCCATGTACATCCAAGCCAGAAGCCATCGTGCATAGGCCGCGCTCCATGGCCCCTGCGGGAACTGCAAGTCGTCACACAACGCCATCGCCCGCTGACCGTGTTCATCGGCACCGCGGGTGTCACCAACCATGAACCGTGCGAGCGCAAGATGCACGTGCATCGAAGTCGTCGGGTGGTTCGGGAGGTACCAGGCCGCCACACTCTCGGCATCCACATTCTCGCGCGAATAGAGATCCTGGATGCCCTGCCGAAGCTGTCGATCGGCCGATTCGAAGTTTCCCTCCCACCAGTCGATCATCCCGAATCCCGCGACGTTCGACGGGCGCCAGAAGGCACCCCAGTCCGCACCGAAGACTAGGGACTGGATTGCTGTCGACACCTGCCGCGTGCGAGCCAGATCGCCGCGGGCGGTGTAGTAGCCCCACATGGTGACGAGGGTGCTCACCATGTTCGGCGCGTGCGGCGCATCGGTGATGAGCTCCAGGCATCGTTCGAAGTCCTGCCTCACCACGTCTTTGCCCATGCCTTCGCTCGACGAGGCCAGATAACCGCGAAGGAGTCGCAGATCCACCTCCAGCTCATTCCGCTCCGGCCCAGACGCGAGCATCTGCACCTGGTTGATCGCCATGTCGAGTCGTAGGCGTGCCTCCGCGACGAGTCCACGCCTGCGCGCGTCGTCGGCGGCTTCGCGCCATGCCTTCGCCGCGTCTAGTGGACGATCAGCGCCCTCGAAGTGGCTCGCAATGATGGTCCAATCGGTGCGCTCGTCGTTTTCGACGGACGCGAGCAGGGCGTCGCCCACCCGCGCGTGCACCTCGCGCCGGCGGCTGGGCGAAATCAGGTCGTTCGCCACGTCGCGCACCAACTCGTGACGAAAGCGCACCGTCTGCCGCTCCTGGGGCACTCGTTCGAGGATGTTGGCGTCGACAAGGGCGGCGACGGCGTCGTCCACGTCCTTGGCCGGAAGGGGCACGCTTTGGCGGAGGAGTTCAAGATCGACGTCGCGGCCGATCGTCGCAGCCGTCGACGCGACGGCGACGGTCGACGCATTCGTGTACAGGCGTGCCATCAGCGGCTCATAGAGGACGTCAGGCACGGTGCTGGCGGACGAGCGAGCTGGCAGGCTCAAGCCAGCAATCGCCTCGTGCGCGCTCCCTCGGACCAACTCCTCCAAGAACAGCGGAACGCCGTCGCTGCGTTCGACGAGCTCGCCGCGGTCCACGGTGGTGCGCAAGCCGGCAGGAGCGACTGCATCAATGAGGGCCAGGCAGGCATCGCGGGACAGCGGACCAAGCTCAAGGTATGGGACGCCTTCTCCCGGCGGGGTCCGACTGGTCGCCACCACGAGGGTCTGTAACCGACCGCTTTCGAGGATGCGCTCGACGAGGTCGTTGGTCGCCTGGTCAACCGCGTGTTGATCCTCGACGAGGAGCATGGCCGGCCCGTCGCCCATGCAGGCGAGCACGTACTCGACGGCCTCCTTGGCAATCTCCTCGGTCAGTTTGCGACCTTCGGCATCGGCCTCGACGTACCCTGCCTCGGGATCAAGACCGAGAATCGGCGCAATGAGCGGCAATGTGTCGTCCCGGGTGAAGCCCAGGGATTCCAGCTCTTGCCCCAGCCGGTTGAGTTGGTCGTGCGTGGTGGACGCGGCCCCGATTCCGCAGCGAGATTCGATCAGTCGCCGTAAGGGGTGGAAACCCACCCCGCGGTGATCCGAGGAGCCGGCAAGCGTGACGACACTGGCACCGTCCGCCGCAAGCTCGTCGGCGAACGCGGAGACCAGGCGTGACTTGCCGATCCCCGGTTCCCCCACCACGGTGAGGCTGACGCTGGACGAATCGGAGGCCTGCGCGGCCTCCCACACGCCGCGCAGTCGGTCCATCTCGGCTGATCGCCCCACCAGCGGGGACCTGTCTGCTGCCGTCGGCTGGCTCGTCTTGCGGGCGAGAATCGTAAACGGCTGGATGGGGAGCTCCACGCCCCTGATGGGCTGCGCCGCGCCGGCCTTTGTCTCGAACTTGTCGGCCACCAGTTGGCGCACCTCGTCGGAGACGACCACCTGACCTGGCTGGGCAAGTTCCTGAAGTCGCGCCGCAACGTTGGCAGCCAGGCCATACACGTCCTCTTGTTCCGGGTCGAGGTACAGCAGGCCCCGGTGCAGGGCGGCCCGCACGGCCAGCTGCTCGCCGATCGTCTGGGCGATCTGGTTGGAGAACGCCTCCACCTCGGTCGCGATCTCGAGCGCTGCCAACACGCCGCGCTCGGTGTCGTTCCCGCGAACCGTGGGGTACCCGAACAGGGCCAGCATCCCATCACCCTTGAAGCCGGAAACGAAACCGCCGTGACGGTCCGTGACAATGGACGTAGCCAGCTTGCGGTATCGAACGAGAACGCTGTGATACAGCTCGGGATCGAGGCGACCGGACAGTGACGTCGATCCGACGAGGTCGCAGAACATCACCGTGATCCGGCGCACCTCAGCCGTCGGCTGGCCCTCCGTCGCCAGCAGAGTCCGCGCATCGAGGCTCTCCTGGTCGCTCGCGAGAACCTGTTCCGCCAAGGTGTGCGCGTCCTCGAGGTCGCCTCGGTTGACCGCTTCAACGGCGCGAACGAGGAGTGCGTCCTGGGCCGCCGCTCGATCGGCGATCAATGCGTCGGTGTTCATCCGATGGTCACCGAGACGAAGATTTCCTCGACGCTGGCACTGGCAGCCGCCGTTGCAGCGGATGTGGCGACAACATAACCGTCGTACGTTCGCGCCTTGAGCCCACTGCCATCGACCTCCACGGTGAACTGGGTCTGTCCCGGCGGAAGGATTGCCGGCGCCAGCCGCGCCTTCACCTGAGGGAGCTCTTCGCCAGTGACCGACACGAGGTCGTCCTTCCAGGCCAGAGTGCGCGTGGTGCCGGCGAGCTTCGGATCCGTGCCATAGCCGGTGACCTTGGTCTGTTCGCTGAAGTCGCTGGTGAGGATCGAGATAGCGTCGACCGCCTCTGATCCGATCAGGAACAGGGAGTCGGTGCCAAGCTTGGCGGCCTTCGGGAACTCAGCGGCGGCGGCCTGGTCGTCATAGGTCCCGGCATCGATCTGGGCGGCGATTCCACTGGCGAGCTGCGTCCATCTGCCCAGCAACTCGTTCGCGAGCACGACCCAGCCCTCGAACGCTTCACTCGCCTGCGGGACGTCGCTCATCAGCGGCTGCTCAGTTCTCGGATTTCTCGGCGAACGCCTTTGCCCCACGCATCCCGAGGTCGAACGCCTTCGCCAGCCCCGCCATCGACGTGGTCCACAGCTTGATGCCGTCGGCCCACGCATCCTCGACCTTGTACTTGCCCTCTTGAACATGCTTCATCGACTCCGTGGCGGTGTCGGCACAGCCCTTGAGGAAAGACGCTGCGAACTTGGAAGCCTCGTTGACGATGTCCTCCAGTGATTCACCGCCGGCGGTGGCCGATGCGCCTGCCTTGTTGGCAGCCGTGGCCTTGGCCGGCGCCGTCTTCGTGGCGGCCTTCTTCACGTTCGGTGGTGGACTCATGACTGCTCCCTGGGGAAATTGAAGCGGAAAGGGCTTCCGATACGTCGATTTTGTCGCGGAGAACACCATGTCCTCAAGGACCGAGCTATAGCCGATGGCGCACATGAACATGGCTAGGCCAGCGCCATCGAAGGCGCCGGCGAACCGTACGCGCTTGGTGGTCTTCACCTCGACGCGCTTGTCTGGGAGCTCGATGACGCGCAGGCTGCCCTCGTCGATCTCGATGTCGCTGTACGGCAGTGGCCAGCCGTCAGGGAAGTCATACTCGACGCGGGCCTCCGTGGCCGTCGGGTGGGAGAACCAGAATTGCAGGTCAGTGCTGACGGTCCAGTAGGCCGCGGTCGCCGGGCACGAGGTGGCGACGGTCTCGTGGTAAACCCACGTATTCGTACCGGCACTCTTGCCCTTGTCCATCCGGCACCACAGCGAGTCGGGGTACTCCCAGTTCTCCGGTTCGAGGTAGTCCTTCGCCACGGCGAAGGAGACCGCGTCGGTGATGAATCCGGCCTCCATCACCAGGCACGGATCGGAGTCGGTGCCATCGGCATCAGGACGCATGATGAGCCGACCCGTGCACGGCGGGGCATCAGCATGGCCGGCGTACTCATCCGGCAGCTGCTTGGCGGCGACCGCAGCGTTGACGACGTCCGGCCAGGCCGGCATCGCCGTGAACTCCTCGGCGAATCGCCGGTGGAGGTCCTGGGCCCGGGCCGCGTCACTGCCGGAGTCGGAATCAGGGAGGGTGAAGTGCAAAGCGCGGCGGGAGACCTCCGCATGCGTCCCGTCGGGCCCAAAATGCTCCGGCATTGCGCGGGCCGCCGCCGTCACAGCCAGCAGACGACGCATCGGCACGCGTCCTTCGAGCGGCACCGGCTCGAAGGAGAGCAAGGCGTCGTAGATCTCCTGCGCGGGGGGACTCAGCGGTTCCGGCGTGGGCTCGAACTCTGGCTCTAGATCGGGTTCGGGCTGGGGCGGTTCGTCGGCGTAAGCCACCGACACATCCCCGGGCGGGGGTGCGTCAACGCCCTCGACGTGCGCTAGGTCCGGGGCCTCGATCAATCCGGCCCGACGACGCTCCTCCGCTCGCGCCTTGGCTCCCTCAAGCCACGGCTGGTATTGGCCGTCGTACCATCCGGTGGCGGCGCCGTCCCGATACGGCCCCAAGAGTGGCGCGAGGTCTGCCGCATCGGCCTCACGTGCGGCCACAGCACGGTCGATGGCGCCGTACAACCTCAGGAGAGCCTCGACTTCGGACATGTCCCTCACCCTGTCCTCAACGTCTGCCGGGAGCAGGCGTCCTGCGCGTACGATACCGCTCATCCCGCCTGTGACGTGGGCAGAAGGCACTGGTGCGACGTGGAGAATCGGGACGAGGAATCGGGCGCTGCGGCCCGCCCCGGACCGTTCCTGTTCGACCCCGTTCTTGGCGCGACGCTGTTCAACGAGATCCAGGCCGAGGGCCTGCGCGCGGCCGGAACGCTCGTCGAGCGGCTGATCCACCTCGTTGACGGATCCCCCTCAACCGGCCGTCAGGATGCCGAGCGCGAGAGTGAGCCGACGTCCACGCACGGTCCGACCGAATCCGAACTGGGTGCGATCCTTCCATGGTTCGAACTCTGGCGAGACCTGGTGGAACGCACCTCGGAGACGTTGCAGCGATTCGGCGGTGACGGGTCCAACCCCCATGGTGACGGCGTGCGGGTCGGTATCGACGGAAGCCTCGCTCCCGTCCGCCCACTGACGATCAGCCTCGATAACGGCGGGCACGCTCAGGGCGAGATGTGGTTGCACAACGGGACGCCCGCGGATCACGGCGCGCTTGTCCCACGGTGCGGTCCGTTGTGTGACTCCGACGGCACTCGGCTCGAGTGCGAGGTGGAGATCGAGCCGCCCAAGATCGACGGCCTTCCGTCCCGCTCCAGCCGTGGCTTCGCGATCACCGTCGCTGCCGAAGCATCGGCAGCGCCCGGGACGTACCGTGGCGTCGTCCAGGTGGGCGGTGCCGAAGCTGTGTGGATGCCCATCGAGGTCACCGTGCCGATGCGGCCGTCGCCATGACCGTCCTCGACACCGACGTTGTCGAAGAGCGACTGGCGTCGGTGCACCAGGCCGTTCGCCGCGCGATGCTGGACACGATCCCGGACGGCGAGCCCCACCAGTGGCTCTACCGAGCGACGCGGTCGTACCCGAGCCGGCCGGGGAAAGCCTTGCGTCCCGCCCTGTGCCTGGCCGCAGCAGGAGCGTTCGGGGGACCATCCGCCGACGCGATGCCGGCCGCGGTCGCCATCGAGCTGCTGCACAACGCGTTCCTCGTCCATGACGACATCGTCGACGGGAGCCTGCGTCGGCGCGGCAGGCCGACACTGTCGGCTGAGTACGGCACGGCGCTCGCGCTCAACGCCGGCGACGCGCTGGCGGTGTTCTCGAATCGAGTTTTGCGCCATTACGCCCAAGGCTTGGAGAGCGACCTGGGCGACCGGCTGCACAGCGAGTTCGAGGTCATGGCGCTGCGCACGCTGGAAGGCCAGGCCACCGAACTCGGCTGGCGACGCGACGACGTCCGAGACCTGACACCGGAGCACTATCTGGACCTGATCATGCACAAGACCTGCTGGTACACCTCGATCCATCCCCTGCGGGTCGGGGCACTGCTCGGCTCACAGGGTCGCGCCGACCTGCGGCCGATGGTGCGGTTCGGATTTCACCTCGGTGCGGCCTTCCAGATCAGGGACGACCTGCTCAACCTGGAAGGCGACGAGCAGGAGTACGGCAAGGAGATCGACGGCGACCTCTTCGAGGGCAAACGAACGCTCCCGCTCATCCATCTCATGTCGGCGGCGACCGGACCGGACCAGACGACGGTGGATCGCTACCTGCGACTCGATCGTTCCGAACGGACGGTCGACGACGTAAGACAAATCCGCGCCCTCCTCGCGAGCTACGGCAGCATCGATTACACCAAGGCGTATGCCCAAGGCATCGCCGACACCGCCGTCGAGGCGTTCGAGGTGGCGTTCGCGGATGCCACACCGGGCCCGGACGTGGAGTTCATCCGCGCCTTGATCCCCTACATGCTGGGCCGACGGTCCTGATCAGTTGCTGCTGAGGGCTCCGGCCCGTCCCACCTTGCGGCCCAGCATCCCGTCCACGGAGAACTTGCCAGCACCGAACACGGCCAGGAGCATTGCCCCGACGCCGAGCGCCACGACGAGTTCGTAGCCACCGTCGGCGACGAAAACACCCTTGTCGATGTGCATGATGAGGAACGCCCCGAGCATGTCGAAGAACAAGAGCAAGCCCGCGACTGCGGTGAACGCACCCACGAGCAACGCCGCTCCGCCGACGAGCTCGGCGAACGTCGAGTAATAGGCCGACACCTCTGGCGCGGGTACGCCTGACTTGTCGAAGCCGGAGGCGAGCGCCTCGATGCCCATCTCGTCGAATTTCTGCCAACCGTGGGCGACGAAGACGACGCCCAAGCCGATGCGTGCGATCAACAATGCGAGAGAAGTCATGGCCGGCACCGTAGCGAAGCATCGGGTCTTGCCGACGGTACGGGGCCAGCATTACACTTCCGATACGCCTGTAGTTCGATTCGTTACACGGAGATGGTATGCAGCTCCCGCCCTTATCCGCACGATCGGTCGCACTCAGCGTTCTTCTCGGGGCCCCCGACGGGCAACTACCCGTCCGCGATGTCGTGGCCGCAGGGGTCATGTGTGACATCGCGCCGCCGACCATGCGCGTGGCTCTGTCACGACTGGTGGGACGTGGCGAATTGACGGTGGACGACGGGGTCTACACCTTGGCTCCGCATCACCTGGCGCGCCTCCGTGCTCAGCACGAAGACATCGCACCGCGAGTCCGGCCCTGGAACGGCCAGTGGGAGACCGTCGTGATCGTGGAGAGCGGGCGCGACGCCGTCGATCGAGCCCGGCTCCGCAATGACCTCACCCATGCTCGCTTGGGCGAACTGCGCGAAGGCGTCTGGATGCGACCGGCCAACCTCGACCGACCACCGTTCGGCGACCCACACGCGACAACGTTGATCTCCCATCCGATGGAGCCGGATCGGATCGCCGAATCGCTGTGGGATCTCGCCGCGTGGGCGGATCGCGGCCGCGCGTTGCTGGCCGCCTCGCGGCGCCCTGCCCTGGATGCTCAGCGCCTCGCCGCCGTCGCGGCGCTTGTCCGCCATCTCCGGACCGATCCTGCGCTTCCCCCCGAGCTGACACCGCCCAACTGGCCGGCCGACGAGATGCGCAAGGCCTACGACGACTACCGAACCCAATTGGTCCATCAGACGATGGGCCACCAAGGAGTACTGCCATGACGCACGACGTCCTCAATCAGGTCCCGCCGCTGGTCGGTTTCGACGGTCTGGACTACCCCGTCTTCCAAGAGGCGCTCACCCGCATCGGTGCCACGGACTCGGTCGAGTTCCTGCACGAGGTTGGTCGAACCGCCGGCAGCGCCGAGTCGTTCGCACTCGGTGACCGCGCCGAGGCACACCCGCCCGTGCTGCACACCCACGACCGATTCGGCCATCGCGTGGATCGCGTCGCCTACGACCCGAGCTATCACGAACTGATGGCCACGGCCACTCAGTTCGGCGTCCACGCCGCGCCTTGGCTGTCCGCCGAGCCGCACGCGCACCTGGTGCGCGCCATTGCCTACAGCTTGTGGGGGGCAGTCGACGCCGGCCATCAGTGCCCCATCACCATGACGTACGCCGCCGTCCCGGCTTTGCGCGAGGATGCCGAGCTGGCCGCTCGCTACGTCGACAAGCTCGGTGCGCGCGGCTACGACCCCAGCTTCCGCGCCCCGGAGGAAAAGCAGTTCCTCACCGCGGGTATGTCCATGACCGAGAAGCAGGGCGGTTCGGATGTCCGCGCCAATACGACCGCTGCGACCCTGCAGGCGGACGGCAGCTATGTCCTCAACGGCCACAAGTGGTTCACGTCAGCGCCGATGTGCGACATCTTCCTGACGCTCGCCAACACTCCCGCAGGGGTCACCTGCTTCGTCCTGCCGCGGATCCTGCCCGACGGGACGGTCAACGGAATCCGGTTGCAGCGCCTCAAGGAGAAGCTGGGCAACCACTCAAACGCGAGCAGCGAGGTCGAGTACGTCAACGCCGTCGGGTGGCGCCTCGGCGACGAGGGCCGCGGCGTCCCGACCATCATCCGGATGGTCAACGCGACCCGGATGGACTGCGCCCTCGGCTCCGCCACCACCATGCGGGTCGGCGTCCAGAACGCCGTCCACCACGCTAATCATCGACACGCGTTCGGCAAAGCCCTCATCGACCAGCCACTGATGCGCAACGTTCTCTCCGACTTGGCCATCGAGGCCGAGGCGGCCACCACCACCGTGCTCTGGCTTGCGTCGCTGACAGACCGGGCGGACGCCGAGTCCGAGCTGTTGCGTCGCATCGGCATCGCGGTGACGAAGTACTACGTGTGCAAGCGGGCCCCCATCCACGCGGCCGAATCCCTCGAGTGCCTCGGCGGCAACGGTTACATCGAGGACTCCCGCATGCCGCGGCTCTACCGCGAGGCACCACTCATGTCGATCTGGGAGGGTTCGGGCAACGTCACGGCTCTCGACACACTGCGCGCCGCCGCGAAGCAGCCCGAAACCGTCGCTGCACTGATGGCCGAACTCGATACAGTTCGCGGAACCGACGCACGATACGACGCGTTCCTCGACCGGCTCGGCTCGGCGTTCACCGACGTGGAGACCCTTGAACTTCGGGCCCGACGGATCGTTGGCGACCTCGCCCTCGCCTTGCAGGCGTCGCAGTTGCTGCGGCACGGCCACCCGGCGGTGACCGAGGCCTTCGTGGCGAGCCGGCTCGACGGACAGCGCGGCGACGTCTTCGGAACGTTGCCGGCTGGGCTCGACCTTGCCCCGATCCTGGAGCGGGCGACCCTCAAAGGCACGGGCGAGCCAGAAGAGTTCATCGCGTGAGCCAGCCGTACCGCACCCTCACCTATGAGGTGACCGATCGCATCGCGCGCATCACCTTCGATCGCCCGGATCACGGCAACGCCATCACGACCGACACGCCGCGCGAGTTGGCGGACGCGGTCGAACGCGCCGACATCGACCCAGCCGTCCACGTCATCCTGCTGTCCGGCCGCGGCAAGGGGTTCTGCGGCGGCTACGACTTAGACGTCTTCGCCGAGAATGCTGCCAATCCCCAGCCTGATGCCGAGTTGGCCGGGACCGTACTCGATCCCGTCACCCAGATGGCGAACCACGACCCCAACCAGGTCTGGGATCCCATGGTCGACTACGCCATGATGAGCCGCTTCAACCGCGGCTTCGCCAGCCTCCTGTACGCCAACAAGCCCACGGTCGCGAAGCTGCACGGCTTCGCGGTTGCCGGCGGGTCCGACATCGC
>DATFFJ010000224.1:0-2686 GCA_035250065.1 Aeromicrobium sp.
CCACCTGCTCAGGGACGTACCGGCGAATAAGACCGTGGGCGAGCTCGAGTCGCCCACCTGCTCAGGGACGTACCGGCGAATAAGACCGTGGGCGAGCTCGAGTCGCGCGTGTGCGGAAGCCAGCCTTTGCCGTTGAAGACGAGCGGCGGCAGCCATCAGGAATCCCATCAGGTAAACGATTGCGGCGGTCGACAGCAGGAAGAGAAACACGAACAGGAACCATTGCGTGGTTCTCAGGTCCTCCAGTGTTCGGACATTCATCGCGGGCGCGAACGGGATGGCGCCGGTGACGACCAGCGCCCCGCCCACGAGCAGGAAGAACACATACGAGGCCGCGTTCGCAACACCTGCTCGCGGGTCGTACCAGACCACGGCTAAGAGCGGCAGAAACAGTGGGAACGCCATGAAGGGACTGCTCATACCACCCATCGCGACGACAAACACCACGACATAGGCGGCGTACAGGTTGAGGAGTAGGTAGGCCGTCCATCGACCCTCGTGGCCGCGCATGTACACGACCTGAGCCACGACGCCAATCACGACGAGAAGAAGTAAGCCGCCGAGCATCAGGCCAACAAACGCCGACACATCGACCGCGGCTGGCCGCACGAGCAAAACGAGACCCACACCGAACACATGCGTAATTCCTGCGCCGACCGTCGACAGCGCCATCTTGCGGCTCGCTGGCCAATCACCGAAGTCGATGAACCGTTCGACGAGCGTCATACGGAACCTCGGTCCGCTGGTGTCCGGGGGACATAGATGCTGATGGGGAAGTGGACGCCCTTGACGGTGACTTCGCCGAGGAGCTCGCACTCGACCTCGTCCTTGAGCAGATGCGAACTGGAGCTGCTGAGCAGGATGCCGCCGGGCTGGCATTGGGCTTGGATGCAGGCCGATGGCGGTGTAGGTGGCGCGACCGGGAGGATCTCTTCGCAGTGCCACTCACGGAAACCGGCCTCAACCGCAGGATCGCGGAACCCCCGCCAATGTCCGCGACGGGCAAACTGGTCCGGCACGGACATTGGAATCGCAGCGTCGGCCATGGACCCTCACCCAGGGTAGAAGTGACCTCTGAAAGGTATCGCTGGGAAACCGGGATGGTTCTGCAAACGCTCGGTACGGCGAGAATCTGGAGTAGGCAGCTCGCACGGACGGCACGGATTCAAGCGGACTCCGGTGGACGGTCTAGTGCGGCGGTCCAAAGCGAGAGCGACTCGAGGCCCGCTCCGTAGGGGTTCAACGGGGGTCTCCTCAGGGACGATCCCGATGGCTCAGTTCGCGCGCCGTTGTGACGCTTGATCAGCACGCGGCACCGGGAGTGCCGGACGTCTTGAGGGAGCCGAATGAGTCGCCTGACACGCTTTAGCTTGGCGAACCGCACCGTGGTGCTGCTGTTGGCCGTGCTTGTGGTGGCGACGGGGCTGTACTCGGCGCGAGCGCTGAAGCAAGAGACGATCCCCAGCACCGATTGGCCGTACAGCACCGTCATCTCGATCTATCCGGGCGCCAGCCCGTCCACCGTCGATCGAGAGGTGACCAAGCCGATCGAGGACGAGATCCGCGCCGTCGACGGCGTCAAGACCACCAGCTCGATCAGCACGTCGAACACGTCACAGGTCGAGATTGAGTGGGAGTGGGGTGAAGACACCGACCAGATCATGGCCGACATTCGTGCCGCGGTCGACGAAGCCGACGTCCCGGACACTGTCGACTCAACCGTCACCAGCAGCAAGTTCGACGACCTGCCGGTTCTCGTGGTTGGGGTTTCCTCGAACGTCAGCGCCAGCGACCTGTCGAATCAGGCCAAGGACGTCATGCTCCCGGCCATCAAGGATGTCGAAGGCGTCCAGGACGTCACCCTTGCCGGCGACGAGAAGCATGAGATCGTCATTACCTTCGACATCGACAAGGCCAACGAGCTCGGCATCGACCCGACTTCAATCGGCGAGTTATTCGGCGCGAACGTCAAGGCCTACCCGTCGGGCACGATGCGCACCGCCACCGCAGAGATTGACGTGCAGACGGGACGCACCTACGAGTCCGAGGAACAGGTCGAGGACCTGGAAGTCCAGGGCGAGGACGGCCGCGTGCGTCTCGGCGACTTCGCCACCGTCGAGGAGCAGCCCACCGTCTCCACTTCGGTGTCCCGCGTCAACGGCAAGGACGCGGTGACCTTGGCCATCACCAAGGAACGCGATGCGAACACCGTCGCCGTCTCGCGCGCCGTCACGGAGGAACTCGAGACGCTGGAGAGGCGGCTGGGCAACGGCACCAAGTTCGATGCCGTCTTCGACCAGGCGCCGTTCATCGAGCAGTCGGTCGATGACCTGAGCACGGAGGGGGGGATCGGCCTGCTGATGGCCGTGCTCATCATCCTGTTGTTCTTGCGCTCGTTCTCGCCGACCTTCATTGCGGGCGTCTCGATTCCGCTGTCCCTCTTCATTGCGATGATCGGTCTGCTCATCGGCGGGTACACGCTCAACGTCTTCACCCTGGGCGCGCTGACCGTGGCCATCGGTCGCGTGGTCGACGATTCGATCGTCGTCATCGAGAACATCAAGCGACATCAAGGCCTCGGCGAGTCTGGCATGGGCACGCTGGTGAGATCCGTCAAGGAAGTCGCCGGCGCCATCACCAGTTCGACCTTCACCACCGTGGCCGTGTTCGCGCCCATCGGCATGGT
>DATFFJ010000225.1:0-3755 GCA_035250065.1 Aeromicrobium sp.
TTCGAGCTTGGCGTCGACGACCTCGAGCGTGCCAAAAACTTCTACAGCAGCGTGTTCGGATGGAAGCTCGACACCACGGACATGCCCGGCGGCGGACAGTACACCGGCATCATCACCACGGATGTCGACCCGCAGACCATGCAGCCGACCGAGCCGGGTGCCATCAACGGAGGCATGGTCCCGCGCGGTGAGGCGGTCACGCCGGCACCGGTCGTGACCATCGGCGTCGACGCCATCGACGACGCGCTGGCCCAAGTCGAATCCGCCGGCGGCAAGACAGTGACGCCGCGGACCGAGATCCCCGGCATGGGCGCCTATGCCTATTTCACCGATCTCGAGGGCAATGTCATGGGCCTGTGGGAGAGCGCCACCGGCTGAGCCACGCGGGCGCGACTCGCGACATGCACGAGCGAGTCGCGCCCCCTACGCTTGGGCAGTGACCGAGAATCCCGACCTGCCTGGCTTCGACCAGCTCGGTCTCCACCCCCAGGTCCTCAAGGCCTTGGACGACGTCGGTTACGAGACGCCGTCACCGATCCAGGCCGAGACGATCCCGCTGCTTCTGCAGGATCGCCATGTCGTGGGACTGGCGCAGACCGGAACCGGCAAGACTGCCGCGTTTGCGCTTCCGATCCTGTCCCGGATCGACGTCTCGGACTCCACGCCGCAGGCCCTGGTGCTGGCACCGACGCGCGAGTTGGCGCTGCAGGTCTCCGAGGCATTCGAGCGCTACGCCGCGCACCTCAAGGACCTGCACGTGCTGCCCGTCTACGGTGGCCAGGGCTACGGCGTGCAGCTGTCTGCCCTACGCCGTGGCGTGCACGTCATCGTCGGCACGCCGGGCCGCATCATGGACCACCTCGACAAGGGCACGCTCGACCTGAGCGCGATCAGGTTCGTCGTGCTCGACGAGGCAGACGAGATGCTGACGATGGGCTTCGCCGAGGACGTCGAGCAGATCCTGTCCACCACACCTCATGACAAGCAGGTGGCACTCTTCTCGGCCACCATGCCTCGGCAGATCCGCCGCATCGCGGAACAGCACGCGCCAGGCGCCGTCGAGATCAGCGTCAAGTCCAAGACGACAACCTCAGCGAACGTCACCCAGCGCTACCTCAAGGTGGCGCACGCGCAGAAGCTCGATGTGCTCACCCGCGTGCTCGAGGTGGAGAACTTCGACGGGATGATCGTCTTCGTTCGCACCAAGCAGGCCACCGAAGAGCTCGCCGAGCGGCTACGCGCCCGTGGATATTCGGCCGCGGCGATCAACGGCGACATGGTCCAGGCGCAGCGGGAACGGACCATCGACCAGCTCCGCAAGGCCAAGCTCGACATCCTCGTCGCCACCGATGTGGCTGCGCGCGGCCTCGACGTCGAGCGCATCAGCCACGTCGTGAACCACGACATCCCGACCGACACCGAGTCCTACGTCCACCGCATCGGCCGCACGGCTCGTGCGGGACGCAGCGGAACGGCCATCTCCTTTGTCACGCCGCGCGAGACGCACCTGCTTCGCGCCATCGAGAAGGCGACCCGGTCGACGCTGGAGCACACGCCCGTCCCGCGCATCGAAGACGTCAACGCCAGCCGCGTTGCCAAGTTCACCGAAGCGATCACGCAGGCTCTCGGCGACGAGCAGATGGACGTCTTCCGCGAACTGGTCACCGCCTACGAGGAGGCCCATGACATCCCGGCGACGGACATCGCGGCAGCCATCGCGGTGCTGGCCCAGGACGGCGAGCCGCTGTTGATGGAAGCACTCCCCGAGCCAAGGGAGCGCCCGCAGCGCGCGCGAGCGGAGCGCGCGCCGGGCGGCAAGCCGATGCAGACCTACCGGATCTCGGTCGGTCACCGGCACAAGATCGGACCCCGCCAGATCGTGGGCGCGCTGGCGAACGAAGGCGGATTCACCCGCGACGACTTCGGCCGGATCGAGATCAGGTCGACGTTCTCACTGGTGGAGCTTCCGCCAGACATCCCCGCTGACACACTGCGCAAGCTGGCGAAGACGCGCATCTCCGGCGTCCTCATCGATCTGCAGCCGGATTCCGGACGCCCAGCGGACGTCCGCGCGAGAAACAAGTATCACGCGAAGAAGAAGGGGGCGGGCCGGCCGCAGGCTCCGGGAAATCCCCGCAAGCCGCGGCATCAGAAGTCCGGGCGCTAGGCGGTCAATACGTCGCCCAGCTCCGGTAGCGGAGCAAACTCCGGCGCGGCCTCGGCGATGACCGTCGATTCGCGCTTCTTGAGCTTCTTCGCCTTCCGCCGCCATTTCGCGGCGTCTTCCTCGGCCCGCTCGACGGCTCGCACGAGCCGCCGGATCTCGGCCTTGTAGGCCTCGACGGTCGCCTCGAGACGAGCGACTTCCTTGACGTGTTTCGCGACGGAGATCGTCTGCTCCTCGTCCTTCGACTTACCCATGACCTGATCCTCGTCGGCCCGGATGAACGAGCGCGAAACACAGCCAGAACGTTGTGCGGCAGAATGCGGGCTTGTGACTCCTACGACCACTCGAGTCCGCTACTACGACGTGCACAGTGCCGACGGCACCCGTCTGCGAGCCTGGACGAACGACGCCGACGGTCCAACCGTCCTGCTGTGCAATGGATTGGGCACCAATCCGCACGCGTGGCCTTCGCTCACCCGGCCGGACTGCGGGGTCCGGATCATCTCGTGGAACCATCGCGGCACTGGGGGGTCAGACCGGCCGAAGGATCGGCGTCGAGTCGACCTGGACTCCTTCGTCGAGGACGCGCTCGCCGTCATGGATGACGCCGGGATCGACAGGTGCGTCGTGATGGGCTGGTCTGCCGGTGTGACCGTCGCGTTCGAGCTGGCCGGCCGTCACCCCGACCGCGTCGCCGGCATCTTCGCGGTGAACGGAGTCCCCGGCAACACGCTCGGAACTTCGTTGCGGCCGCTCCGTCTGCCCGGCCCGGTGGCGAGGACCTTGATGACAGGGTTCGCTCACGTCGGTCGTGCGACCGGCCGATACCTCTCGGCGATCACCACCGGCCTCCCGGTCACGGCAACGACGGCGAACCTGCTCCGATGGACCCGGCTCGTGGATGCCAGCGCCGACCCGCACGTGGTGCGCGACACCGTTCAGGAGATGCTCTCGACGGACCCGGACTGGTACGCCAACCTCGCGCTCGGCGTGGCGACGCACCGTCGGGTCGGTCTGTCGGCGATCAAGGTTCCGGTCACCATGCTCGCTGGCACCAACGACATGCTGACCAGTGCCGTTGCCATGCGCACTGCCGCCGAGCGATTGCACGACGTCGTCTTCATCGAGATCGAAGCGACGCACTTCATCCCGTTCGGCCGGCCGGAGCTCGTGCTGGCCGAGCTGAAGAACGTCCTCAAGCGCGTGGGCGAGGCATAGCCCCGGACGTTGGTCCACTCTTAACCGACCCGTCTCGGCAGGTTTGACCTCTGGGCAATCGGCGCTGGTGGGCTGTTGCCATGAACCTGAATCGCATTGCCCAAGCTGCCGCTGCTGTCGCCCTGGTCGGCTCACTGAGCGCGTGCCCGGCCGACACCGAACCCGAGTCCACTCCGACCGACGACATCGCCACCGAGGCTCCGGCCGAAGAGACCGAAGCTCCGGCCGAAGAGCCAACCGACGATTCGCTGGAAGAAGACTTGGACACCGACGCCCCGGCCGAGGAGGACACCGACGCCCCGGCGGACGAAGAGACGCCGGATACGGAGGTCACACCGTAGAGCAGCTCCCTTCAACGAGGTGGCGCCGG
>DATFFJ010000226.1:0-3344 GCA_035250065.1 Aeromicrobium sp.
GTCGCCGGCGTTCCGCCGGTGGTGGGCAGGCCGTCGGTGGGGATCTTCTCGATCCAATGGCAGAACGCCCGCCCCATCCGCTGACCGTGGGCCAGTTCTTGGTCGGCTTCCTCGTTCCGGCGCGGTGCGGCGATCGCGCCGACTTGGTTCTTGAGCAGCTCGGCTTGGAGTTCGGGCATCTTGCCGCCGAATGGGACGAGGCCGTCGCGGGCTTGGCCGAACCAGAGTTCGGTGGCCTGCCAGGCGCGTGCCTCCTGGTGGCGCAGCCGGGTGTCCTCGTCGGCGTCAGCTTCCGCCTTTGGTGCGTAGATGTCGGCGACCCGCATCACCCGGCGGCGCAGATCGGGCAACGTCAGCCGCTTGGCGTCGCCGATCAGCCGCTTCTCCACCCGGGCCCGGGTCAGCTCGTCGAGCGTGTGAGGCAGGTCGGCCATGGTGCGGGCGATCACTTCGGCCTTGTCGAAGGTGATCTCGCCGGCCTCCAACGCCTTCTCGGTCAGCGTCGCGACCTTCAGGTTCTGCGCCGTGCGAACCTGCCGGGAACACGTCGCCTGGTCACCCCCGAAGTCGCCGGAGATCAATGAGCTGGTGGACGTCGCACCAGCGCTCTTGGCCAGCTCGGCTTGGTCGACGTTGCGGATGTGGCTCATCTTGCGCGCCGCCAGGACCGACTCGAGCCTCGAGATCCGCGCCACCGCCTGACGCGACACCTCGGCCGGGACATCGGGGACATCGGAGATGCCGAGTGCAGCCTCCGCAGCATCCAGCCACGCCAGCCCTGGCGTGGTCGGGAGCGGGGCTAGGGTCATCGTCCTCCAACAGCATCGAAACTATGTTCGATAGTAGTCGAAAGCTCCGACAGAAACAAGGGGCCTGAGGGAACTTTCTCAAGAAGGTCGTTGGACCGCTGCCGCTGGCAGCGCCACCCGAGACTTAGTACGTCTTGGCGCCGGTCACTTTGCCCGAGCTGTCGAACGTGACACGCACACGCTGGGCCGAACCGCTCGCGGACGTCGTGCAGTAGCCGAAGTACGCACCGAGCCGCTCGTGCGGGATTCCGGCGCGCTTGAGGACGTCTGTCACCGACGTTCCCTTCGGGATGCCGAGCACGGTGCTGGTGCTCTTTCGCACGGATGCCTGGCGGCATCCGTCGTTGGCGATGCCGGTGCCTCGCTCCCACATCTGCAGGTAGCCCTCGGCGCCCCGAGCCATGTCGTCGGCGATCGTCTCGCCACCGAGGCGGCGCAGATCCTCGATCCAGTCCGGGTAAAGGCCGTAGTGCGCCACGCCGTCGGTGTTGATGTCGTAGGTTCGCTGGCCGCTGACCTGCTGGTCGATCGTGACGCCGCCCAGACCTGTGAAGGGATACGTGACCGGATTCGAGACGTCGGCGCCTCGCGGGTCGCCTTGGGCGCCGAAGCCATTGATGTCGGCGCCGAAGCCGATGGCCCAATAGAACCGCGGGTCGACCCACGTCAGATGGCGTTGCCACTTCGAGACGAAGCCCGAGCTGTCACCGGCATACGGCGTGATGAAACCGCCGGCCTTGTACACCCGCGGGTAGGCGTCCGGTGTGGACCACGAGTGGCTGGACACGACGCCCGGGTACTTCAGCCCCTCGACCAGGTCCATCGACTCCTGACGGGCTTTGACACTCATGTGGTCCGGGTCGAAGATCATGTGCTTCTCGACGAGCCGGCGGATCGTGTGGTCGCCGAGCTCGGTCAAGCCGCGGCTGTTGCACGTCGGCCCCGACGGGTAGAGCGGCAAGGCGGGCACGCCGAGGCCGTAGAGCCGCGTGATTGCGCCGAACAGCTCGTCCTGCGCCGGAACTTCCCCGGGCACGGCCGTGAACTGCGTCTGGTCGTGCACGCCCTCGGCACCTTCGCACGCGCGCATGTCCCAGAAGGTCCCGGTCTCCAGGAAGTTCGCGCCGTTCACCAAGGGCGCAATGGCGCCCGAGTCCCCGGCCACGCCGGACAAGGCGTTGTCGAACTTGTTGACCAACTCCATCTGCCGGACGCCCAGGTCGTACACCTCGTCCAGCCGATCATCGATTTGGTTCTTGGTACATCCGGGGATGTCGAGCTTCTTCGTGCACCCGAAGATCACGCTGGTCTCGATGCCCATGACGACGGCCATCCGGCCCCCGTTGATGACCTTTCGGGCTTCGAACGGATCGGTGACGATGCGGTAGAAGCCGCGACCAGGCCCGCCGAACTGCGCGTCGATGTAGCGCTCCATCTGGCGCATGTCGGACGCCTGCAGCCGCACCGCATCCATGTCATTGCAGGAGTTGCGCTTCAACGGGTAGAGCTCGCAGAGCTTGTTGTTCTGGACCAGCAGGTTCACCAGGATGCGCTGACCGCCGCGCCAGGATCGCTCGAGCCACTTCCAGTAGGTGCCTTCGTGAGTCAGTGACTCGGGCGCCGGCCAATCCTTGAAGGTTGGCCAGCCGACGGGGTCATGGCTCCCCGTTGGTGTTCCGTGACGCAGGAAGTTCTCCAGAACCGCGCCGTTCCCGCCGGCGACGGCATGGTCGGGACAGTCGACCAGCGCGGACGCAACTCCGTACCGATGCCACGGTCGTCCGCAGTGGACGCTTCCGCCGAGAAACTCGAATGCCATGCCGTGGGTATGGGCGTCGACGTAACCGCGAACCTCTTGGTACGAGGTCGTGCCGCCATGGGGCCCACCGCTGACGCCGACCTCGACCTCCGGCCAGCTGGGGCAGCCACTGGCCTTCGCCAACTGGAACGACTCCGCGGACGAACTGCCGATCGTGCCTTGGGAGTCCAGCCCGAGCGGCTTGTCGGTCAAGGACGTGAAGGTGAATCGGCCCTTGCCCCCGTCACTCTGCGCCGTCCATTCGGCAGCCGGGGCTGGCTTCGTCGCCGCGGACGCTGCTCCGCTGGTCGACGTCACGAACTTCTGCTGGGTGTCCCACAGCAGGTAGGTGCCGAGGTCGGTCGCCTGGAAGTGGAAGCGCTCGGCCGTGCCGGACGTACTGGCTGACGCGCTGTACCCGGTTCCGGCGCGAGCGACCCACTTGCCGTTGGACGCTGCGCGCAGGACGTAACAGCCGCGGGCCATGGCGTAACGATCCTCGGGAATCGTGGCGTGCGGCCGGTAACCGGCACCGGAAGCCGTCACCAACGTCGGGTCCGGCTCGGCCCGCTGCGCCGCTGCGGCATCGATCGCTGCCGCGGCGTCGGCGCGCGTGGTCGGGTCAGCCGTTCCGGGGGCGGCGGGTGCGCGTGAGATCGCGTTCTTCGTTCCGGGTAACTCGCCGTGACCGAAACCGGCGCTCGGAGCGAGGGCCACTGCCAGCGCGATACTCACGA
>DATFFJ010000227.1:0-9953 GCA_035250065.1 Aeromicrobium sp.
CTTGTTCATCTTCGAACGGCCCTTGATCCCCTTGCTTTTCGCCTCGTTGTACAGCTGATCGCGGGTCCGGCCGCCGGCGCCCTTGTGGGACCGCAGACCGCCCCGGCGACCCGACGAGATGTCCCGCGTCGAACTGGGTGACGACTCCTTGGCCTCACCGTGGCGGGCCCGCTCCTTGTTCACCGTGCGTGCGGCGATCTCCTCGGCTTCGTCGACACTCTCCCCGCGTTCGCGCAGGGACTTCTTGATGTGGTCGTACTGACGCTCTCGTTTCGCGCTCCACGCTCCCTGTGGCATGGCCGTCTCCTCTCATCGAGGTCTCATGCGGCCCCTACCCATCGATCGCGCATGCATGCCTGCGCGATCGGCTGCATGAGTCCACCGGGCGTGGGTAGTCGCTCGACGACAGGAAACACCACATGACGAACCCAGGAGGATTTCATGGGTGACTTTGAGAACAAGGCCAACGAATGGAAGGGCGAGGTCAAGGAAAACGTCGGTGACGCCACCGACAACGAGGACCTCGAGGCCGAAGGCGCCTTCGATCAGGCCAAGGCAAAGGCCAAGCAGACCGTCGAGAACGCGAAGGACGGGTTGGAAGACGCCGGACACACGGCCAAGGACAAGGTCAAGGACGCGTTCGATCGATGACAACCCTGTCCATCGTCGTAGCCGGCCTCGGCCTGCTACTTCTCGTCGCGGCGGGCGTCGTGATCCTTTGGGTCTTCGACGCTCGCCGTGCCGAGCACGTCGCGGCTGACCCGGAGCGCGTCGAGGGACAGCCTTCCTCCAAGCAGAACCGTCACTGGTGGCCACGGACATCCGGCCACCGGTGAACCCGAGCGGGCGTGACCGCAACGGCAACCTGGTGGTCGACGAGAAACGTCTCAGCCGCAACTGGGACGAACTTCTCCAAGAACTCCGGGTCACCCAAACCGGCACCCAGATCCTGACCGGTTTCCTGCTGACCCTCCCCTTCACTCCGCGTTTTACCGAACTCAGCCAACGCCAGGAGATCATCTACCTCGCGACCATGGTCGGATCCGTGGTGACCACCGGCCTGATCGTCGCCCCGGTTGCGTTTCACCGACTGCTGTTCCGCCAGCGGCAGAAGCCGTGGCTGGTTGGAGCCGCCGACACGACCGCCAAGGTCGGACTTGTGCTGTTGGCACTGACGACGTCCGGCGTGGTCTTGCTTGTCTTCGATGTCGTGCTCTCGTGGTCGGCAGCGTTGATTGCCGCCTCGGTGACGTTGATCAGCCTGATTGCCCTGTGGGCGGGCACACCGTGGCTGGCCACCAGGAACGGCACCGACTCCAGCGCTGACGATTCAGTCGGGAAGGCTCCGCTGCGAGACGAGTAGTTCGGCCACGGCGCGCAGTTTGATGTTCTTGTCCTGCGAGTAGCGCAGCAGGACGGCGAACGCCTGGTCGGGAGTCAGGTTGAAGCGTTCCATGAGAATTCCTTGCGCCTGCCCGACCAGCTTGCGCGCGTCGATCGCCAGCCAGAGATTCTCTGCTCGCCGGGCCTCGGCCAGGGCGACGGCGGCGTGCCGGGCGAGGATGGCGGCAATGGCTTCGTCGTCGGTGTCAAAGGCGTCCGGCTCACTGTGGAACAGGTTGAGTGTTCCCATGTCACTCGAACCTGTCGTCATTCGAGCGGTCAGGACGCTGCGAATGCCGCGTTCGTCGAGGCAGCGAGCCCACTTCTCCCAGCGCAAGTCGAACCGGGTGTCCGCCACCCTCACCGTGAGGCGATCGCTGTCGCTGACCAGGCCGGGTCCTTCGCCGCACGTCACGTGGAACTGGTCCAGTTCCGAGACCAGCGCATCGGTGGCTGCCGCGGTTTCGACGAGCTTGTCGCCGCGGACGAGCATCACGCCCGCGTATTGACAGTCAACGGCCTTCAACGCGTATTGAACGACGAGGTCGACCGTCTCCACGACCGTGGGCTCCTCATGGAGCTTCACGGCGAGTTCGGCGAATTCCTCCGCGGTCAGGTCAGGCATCGACGGCCAGGCTCTGGCTTGCCGGCCGTGCTCCCGCATGGGCCGAGGGCAACGGGGTACGCGGCCGGCAAGGACCGTTGTACCCACGGAAAGGATGCGACATGACCATGTACCCCTCGGACGGCGGGACCCTGACAGGGACTCCTGACAAGGATTACAACATCCTATGGTTTACCGAAGCCTGTTTGAGCAACGTTCTCCGTCTCGACCAATACATCGCGGACGCCGTCGATGCGAACGACCAGGAGCTGGTGGAGTTCTTCCGACGCGCCCAGCACGAAAGCCGCAAGGGCGCCGAAGAGGCGAAGCAGCTGCTCGCCGCCCGCATCGCGGCGTGACGGCGCGGCGGGCCCGCCGGTGACCAGGTCGAAGCGCCAGGCCAAACGCGCCCGGGCAGCGCGGCCAGGCCCGCGCACAGAACCGCGGCCCGAGTCCGAAGAGGACTTGCAGCCGAAGGACCCCGGCGAGATGCCGCTCGAGCCCCAAGATCCGGTGATGCCGCCTGATCCAGCGAGCTAGTGCGCCGGATCAGCTGTCCAGCTTGAGCGCAGCGACCGCAGGCCCTTCGATGACTTCGCCCGTCTCGGCGAAGCGTGAGCCGTGGAGGGGGCAGTCCCAGCTGCGCTCGGCATCGTTCCAGCACAGCACACCGCCGAGATGTGTGCAGATGGGACGCGATCCGGCCACCCGTGCCGGCAACGAGTTGACCAACCGTGCCGCCACGCCGACGTTGAACGCCGCGAGATCGGCGACCGCACGGCCGTTGCCGGGCCCGCGCATCATGCGCTCGGCCCACTCCGGGCGCTCGCCCAGCGTGTCGGCGCTGATGATCAGCGCGGCGGCCACTGCGTTGGTCATGCCCCATTTGCCGTAGCCGGTCGCCACGTGGACCCGTCCATCCGTCCACGGCAGCCAACCGACCTCCGGGACGGCGTCGAATGCCCGATAGTCCTGAGCACCCCACGCAAACTCTTCGGTCGCGTCGGGGAACGTCGCGGCCGCCCATGACCGAAGCCGGGCCAGGTGCCGCTGCGGCGAGCTGGTCCGCCCGGTGACGTGCCCGTGACCGCCGACGAGGACCAGCGCCCGTTCGGGTTCATCGCGCACGGACACCACGGGATCGCCCACAGACAGGAACATCCCGTCCGGCGGCTTCGCCCCCGACAGGGCGATGACGTACGACCGCTGCGCCTGCAGCGTCGCAAAGTGAAACCCTCGGTCCAGGATGGGTGAGCCGGTGGCCAGCACGACGTGCGCCCCGGCGACCTCGCCACCGCTGGCCAGGCGAACTCGAGCCGGCCCGCCCGACAGGTCGACGTCAACCACGCGCTGATGCGTGCAGACAGCCCCGCCGTGTTCTTGGATCTGCAGCGCCAACGCGTCGGCCAGGGCCATGGGGTCGACCTGAGCCTGGTCCGGCAACACAACCGCGGCATGAACATCGAATGGCACATCCTCGTGGGTCGACCATGTCGATTCGAGTCCGAGCTGCTGCTCGGCCTCGAACTCGCGCTCGAGGTCGGGCACGGTCTCGGCGGACGGCGCGTACGTAACCGCTCGACGGGTCTGCATCGGCACACCGTGGGCTTGGCAGAACCGAACGAGCCAGGCTTGGCCCTCCCGGTTCGCTTCGAGGTAGGCAGCGGCGACGTCGTGGGAGTGCCGACGGGCAACCGAGCCGAGGCGGGTGCCTTGCAACAGCGTCACCTTCGCCGAGCTGGATCCGGTTGTACCGGCGCCCACGTCGCGGGCCTCAATGAGTGCCACCCGCCGACCGGCCCGGGCCAGCAACAAGGCAGTCACCAGGCCGGTGATACCAGCGCCGATGACGAGATCCTGCACCCGCTCGGGCACGGGATCCGCCACCACAGCCGACGGGCGATCACGCCAGACAGAACCGGAGACCGACATGCCGTCCCCTACCCGCCGGCGCCGTGGAGCATGCGTTTGCCCGCTCAAACCGCCGGGTACCTCGCTCGTGTGCCCACCTTCCAAGAACAACGCGAGGTCCTCAAGTCCGTTGCGACCTCGCTGAAACGGGAATCCATTCCCTTCGCACTCGCCGGCGGATACGCCGTCTGGGCGCGCGGTGGCCCGGAGAGCGACCACGACGTTGACTTCGTCGTGCGCCCCGAGGATGCGGATGCGGCACGGAAGATCCTGCTGCGCGACGGCCACGATCCGGTTGAATCAAACGAGGACTGGCTGGACAAGGTCGGACTCGACGGCATCGTCGTCGACGTCATCCACCGCCTGCCGATCGGCGAGGTCGACGAGGACATGTTCGCCCGCTGCGACATGCTCTCGGTGGACTCGGTGCGGATGCTCGTCATGCGGCCGACCGAGCTGTTGCTGTGCCGTCTCCTGCCGCTGGGTGAGAACGCCTGCGACTTCGCGCCTCTCCTCGGATGGTCCCGCTCACTTCGGGAGCAGATCGACTGGCCGGCCGTGCGCCGGGAGACAGCACACAATCCGTTCGCCTGCGCTTTCCTCGGCCTGCTTGAGGACCTCGAGGTGATCCCAGGAGTTGCCGATGACGCGCAGTGAGGCATGCCTTCGCATCGCCGCTGTCGGCGATGTCCACATGGCCGACGACCTCCGCGGGCGCTATGCCCCAGCCCTGGCCGAGCTGACCGGTCAGGCCGACGTCCTGCTGGTGGCCGGCGATCTCACCCAGCACGGCACGTTGGACGAGGCGGCCGCGTTCGCCGAGGAATTCGCCACCGCGGACGTCCCCGTGGTCGCGGTCCTGGGGAATCACGACCACCACTCCGGGCTGGAGCTGGAGATCGCAGAACTCATCGGTCGCACGGGCATCACGGTGCTCGAAGGCGAAGGCGTCGCCCTCGACACGCAGCGCGGACGCATCGGGGTCGCCGGCGCCAAGGGCTTCTGTCTCGGCTTCACCGGCCGGTGCGCCGCCAACTTCGGCGAAACGCAGATGAAGGCATTCACCCAGCACGGGATCGACAGCGCCGCACTGCTCCGCCAAGCCTTCGATCAGCTCGACGAAGAGGAACCTCAAGACATCCGGGTCGCACTGACCCACTTCGCCCCGACGACCTCGACCCTCCGTGGCGAACCAGCTGAGATCTGGCCCTTCCTCGGAAACCATCTCTTGGGCGAGGTGATCGACGAGGTCCGCGCCGACTTCGCCGTGCACGGCCACGCCCACGACGGGTCCGAACGCGGCACGACCGAACGCGGGATCCCGGTCCGCAACGTCGCCCAGCCAGTCATCCGAAGCGCGTATCGCATCTACGAGATCCCGGTGAGGGTGACCGCACCGTGACGCACGAACACATGAATCAACGGATCGAACAGGCCATCGCAAACGACGCCCGGACGAACGAGCTGGGCGTGCGGATCGAGTGCATCGACGACCGCGTCCTGGTCCGCGGCGAGGTGGCCAGCGAGAAGCGGCGCGATGCCGTGCTGACCGTGGTGCACGAACAGGTGCCCGAGGCCCAGATCGTCGACCATTTGCGGCTGAGCGACGCGACGCAGCCACCCACCCGCACCGAGGTCGTCGAACCCGACTGAATTAGGCGGGAAGGAACCCGGAAGCAGCCGGGTGGGTGGCTGCCCCCGGGGGGCCGGCGGGAGGTCAGCTCGCGCGACGCAACAGGTCCCGCACCCGGTCGATGATCGACGCCATGGGCAGCGAGGCGATCGTTGCCATCTCGCGCCCGGCGACACTCGGGTGTAGGTGCGTCGGCGCGATCTTCTCCGTCGCCTTCAGCATCCGGCCCATACGCGCGCATACCCACCCGCTTTGGGTTCATGCATGTCGGCATGTGAGGCGGGTAACGGACCGGCGAACATCAACGAAGGAGCTGCACACCATGGGGAAGAAGACCGGGGCCCTCAAGCCCACACAGCACCGCAAGACGAAGGCGGCCCTCGCCGCCGGGGTGGTGGCGTCGACCGTTGCAGCCACCGCGGCCTACCGGCGCCACAACGCTCGCCAGGTACCGAACACCGATTTCGGCGCCGGTCCCAATGCCGGACCTGGAGACACGCAGCCACTCTAAGAGGCGCATATCTGCTGGTCAGGCGGGTACTCGCTTCCGTGGAGAGGCAAAAACATGCTCGACATGGTCAAGTACGTAGCCGTTGTATGCGCACCAGCGATGGCGATCGTAGCCCGCCTGAGCGATTCCGCAGACGATCGCCGGGTCCGCGCCCAGTTGAACGAACTCAACTGGCTGCGCGCCCAATTCGAAGGACCGGAATCCGATTCATACCCGCCGCCATAGCGGGTATCGCACCAAAGCAAGCAACGACAGAACACATGTGAGGAGATGACATGAGCGTCATCGAGAAATCCATCGAAGTGGACGTCCCCCGACGCACCGCTTACGACCAGTGGACGCAGTTCGAGAGCTTCCCCGAGTTCATGGAGGGAGTCGAACATGTCCGCCAGCTGGATGACCGCCATCTGCACTGGGAAGGCGAGATTGCCGGCATCAAGCGGGAGTGGGATGCCGAGATCGTTCACCAAGAGCCGGACGAACGTGTGACATGGCGCGCCACGAGTGGCGCCAAGAACGACGGCACCGTCTCATTCGGAGCCATCGGCCCGGATCGGACACAGGTGACCCTGCGCCTCGACTTCGAGCCCGAGGGCGTCGCGGAGAAGGCGGCAGACATCCTGCACCTGGTTGACCTGCAGGTGAGCAGGGATCTGCACAACTTCAAGGACTTCATCGAGCATCGCGAGGCCGAGACCGGCGCCTGGCGCGGGTCGGTGAAACCGACCGGTGATGTCGATCCGGGTCCTGAGCAGACCCCGTAAGTCGCATGAGCGAGTCGAACGGGCCCCGCAAGGACGTGCTGCCCAGCAGCGTGTCCGATGAACTGGGCCCGTTCGACCGCTTTGCCACGGCCGTCGGGCACCTTGTCAGTCGGGCGCCCTTCTTCGCGTTGGCGGTCGGGATCGTGATCGCGTGGCTCATCGAGGGAGCCATCCTGATGTCGGTGAAAGGGCCCGGCGCATTCCTCGAGCAGACCTTTCAACTTCAAATCAACACCGTGACCACGGTCATCACGTTCCTGCTGGTAGCCCTGCTGCAGAACACCCAGGCCCGCGACAACGTGGCGCTCCAGGACAAGCTCAATGCGATCGCTGAGGGCCTGAGCGTCCTGATGGACAAGGTGCATTCAGAGGACAAAGACGAGCTCCAGAAGGCTCTGGGCGAACTGCGTGCCGCGGTCGGCCTCGAGGAAAAGGTCGGCTCCGACGACGAGCACTGACCAGCCGTCGCCTGCGGGCCGGCGGTGTGGCTGCGGAGCGCCCGCGCCGCCGGTCGTTGCTCCGTGCGCCACTATGTCGGAGTGACCACGGCAGAGCGGACAGCCAATCCGCAGATTCTGCTCCTGTCCGCGGCGCTCTTCCTGGTGGGCACCAACGCCTTCGTCATCGCCGGAGTCCTGCCGGATGTCGCCCGATCGCTGGACGTCTCGATCGTGTCTGTCGGGTACGCACTCACGGCCTACGCAGTCGTGGTCGCGGTGATCTCGCCCTCAATGTCCAAGCGGCTCGCGCCGGTGTCGCGGGTGACAGTGATGGCGGCCGGGATGTTGGTCATCGCCCTGGGGACGCTCCTGACCGCGCTGGGCCCCACGTTTGGGTGGTTCATCGCCGGTCGAGCAGTCGCCGCCGTCGGGGCCGCGGCGCTGGTGCCGACCGCCTTTGCGGTCACGCCGACGCTGGTCCCGAAGGAGCGCCAGGGGCGGGCCCTCGCATTCGCCGGCCTGGGGTTCGCCGTGGCGCTCGCTGTCGGCTCCCCGATCGGCACGGCCCTCGCCACCGTGAGCGGATGGCGCTTCACCCTGTCCGTTCTCGCCGCGTGCGCGGCGCTCATCGCACTCGCCATGCCACGGGTCCTGTCAGCGGCCGAGTCGGCGAGGGTCGCCGCCCCTGTTCCCACCCTGCGGGCCCTGGCCTCGGTCGACCTCGTACTCCTGCTGGTCGTTCGCCTGCTCATGACCGCCGCGTTCCAGATGGTCTACGTGTACAGCGCGTTCGTCGTCTACGGATTCACCGGCGGGGACGGCACGAAGCTCGCCATTCTGATGAGCGCCTATGGCTTCGGCGGGGTGTTCGGCGGCATCGCCGGCGGGTGGCTCAGTGACATTCGCGGGACTGGGCGTACCGGCATCGGCGCCCTGGGCGGTCTCGTCCTGGTGCTCGCGGCGCTCGCCGGGTCACACGAGCTGTTGACCGCCGCGACCGCATTCCTCGCCTGGGGATTCACCGTTTCGATGGCCGGCGTGCCGCAGCAGCACCGGCTGGTCGAACTCGAGCCGGACTACGCCTCAGCCTCACTGGCGTGGAACTCGACGGCCATGTACATCGGCTTGGCGATCGCACCGATCGTCGGCGGAGCACTCGTGCCCCACGGGCCGGGAGCCGTCGTGCTGGGCGGTGCTGCCACGGCCGCGCTCGCATTGCTCTGCTTCGCCGTCAGCATCCCACGGGTGCGGAGCCTAGTCAGACGTCGCTGATCCGGATTCCGGCGTGCGCCTTGTAGCGCCGGTTGGCGCTGATCAGGTTGGCGGTGAGCGCCTCGACCTGGCGCGCATTCCGGCGGCGTCCGCCGTAGACGCCGCGGACGCCGGGGATGGTGTCGGCCAACGCCTGGACCAGGTCCGTCGCTTCGCGCTCGTCGCCGAGGACGAGCACATCGGTGTCCAACGGCGTGTCCTCCGGGTCCTCGAGCAAGACGGCGCTCACGTTGTGGAAGGCACCGACGACGGTGGATTCGGTCAAGATGGCCGCGGCCTGCTGGGTGGCCGATCCCTCGGGCACGTCGAGGGCGAATGCTCCTTGCTTGTCGAACCCGAGGGGGTTCACGCAATCGACGACGACCTTGCCGGCCAGCGCCGGTGCGAGTTCCTGGAGGAGCTCACCATGGCCCTCCCACGGAACGACGACGAGGACGATGTCCCCGGCTTGGGAGGCGCCGAGGTTGTCGGCCCCCGCCACCGGCCGCCCGGCGGCGTCGCTGAGTTCCGCGGCAACGGCTGCAGCCCGTTCAGCACTGCGGCTGCCGACGATGACATCGAGGCCCGCCTTCGCGAACCTGCGGGCGAGTCCCCGTCCTTGCGGCCCGGTACCACCGAGCACAGCGATCCGGAGGTTGGTCGGAAACTCGCCGGTTCCCGGAGTCGTGACTTCAGGAGGCATGCCATATCCCAACTGTGTTGTCGCCGCGGTTGTCGTTCGTGCCGGCCCGAGTGTGTCAGACTGACATTGACACCACGACTGTAACGGTTGGCAGAAGGGTTCCTGATGGCGGCATCGGATGAGCTGACAGTCGAGGAGCTGAGCGCCCGGACCGGCATCAGCGTCCGCAACCTGCGCTTCTACACCACCAAGGGCCTGGTCCCTCCACCGACGAAGCGCGGCCGGTCAGCGGTCTACAATGGTGAGCACGTCGCGCGCTTCGAGTTGCTGCAGGAATTGCAGGGCCATGGGCTCAGCCTGTCGGCGATCGAGCGCTTCTTCGAGGGAATCCCTGACGACGCGACCCCGGAGCAGATCGCGTTGCATCGGGTGACGCTGCGCCCGCTCGCCACCTCCGAGGCCCTGGTCGTCGGACGCCGCGAACTCGACGCCCGCGCAGGTAGGCGCCTCAGCGACGGCGAGCTTGAGAAGCTCCGAGCGTTGGGTGCGGTTCAACAGGTCGAGGGCACGAAGTTCTCAGTCCACGAGGGTCGACTGCGTGCCGCGCTCACCATGATCGATCGGGGCATGCCCGTGGATGTCGTCCGCGCCACCGTCGAAATCTATCGGCGGCACGGCAAGGCGATGGCGGCAGAGCTGGAGGCGCTGTTCCGCGAGTCGCTGTGGCCGGCGTACAAGTCGGGCGAAGTGCAGGCTGATCAGCTTCTCGCGATGCTCGACAACTGGGAGCAAACCGGCGCGGCCATCGTCGTC
>DATFFJ010000228.1:0-9304 GCA_035250065.1 Aeromicrobium sp.
TACAGCATCGACGAGCTTCCGCAGTTCATCAACGTGCTCAAGGGCGACATGAGCGTGGTCGGTCCTCGTCCGCTCCTGCCGGGCGACCTCGATGATTCCGGCGAGTTCGGCAAGCGCCGGCTCTTGGTCAAGCAGGGAGTCACCGGACTGTGGCAGGTCCGCGGCCGTTCCGACCTGTCGTGGGAGGACTCGATCAGGCTGGATCTCGACTATGTCGAGAACTGGTCCATGATCCGGGACCTGCAGATCATCCTGGAGACCCTGCGCGTCGTGATCAAGCGGCACGGGGCTTACTGACGCTCCTCTCGCGGTGGACGCCCGCGCTAGGGTCGGCACGATGTTTCGACTTGATGCTGCCGTACAGAACTACGACTGGGGGTCGCTGACGGCGATTCCGGAATTCCTCGGTGAGGCTCCCAGCGGGCAGCCGGTCGCCGAGCTCTGGTTCGGTACACACCCGCTCGGGGCGTCGACGATCGAGACCTCCCAGGGCCGGCAGGCGCTGGCCGAGCGAGTCGGTGACCTTCCCTTCATGCTGAAGGTCCTGGCACCGGCGCAACCGCTCTCCATCCAGGTACATCCCACGAGCGAGCTCGCGGCGGCTGGCTTTGCGGCGGAGCAGGCGGCGGAAGTACCGCTGTCGGATCCGGCGCGGGACTACAAGGACCCACACCACAAGCCGGAGATGGTGTACGCGCTGACGCCGTTCGAGACGCTGGTCGGATTGCGCCCCGTCGATGAGGCCGTACGCCTGCTTGCGACCCTGGACGTGTCCATCGCGAAGTCGCTGCTCGAGCGCTCGAGCGACGGAACCCTGGCGATGGTCGAGCACATCCTCACCTCTGACGTCGATCACGACGCCGTGGACGAGTTCGTCGATGCCTGCCGCGAGCAGTTGGACGCGGGCAGCGACGTTCGGCGCGGGTACCTCACCGTGGTCGAGGCCGCCGAGATCCACCCGTCGGATCCAGGCCTCGTGGTGGCCCTTCTCCTGAACCGGCTCACGATCGAGCCGGGACGGTCGGCCTTCATCGGTCCCGGACTCATCCATGCGCACCTGAACGGGCTGTGTCTGGAGGTCATGGCGTCGTCCGACAACGTGTTCCGCGCCGGCCTGACCACGAAGCGGATCAACGCCGCAGGCGTCCTGGCCAGCCTCGAAGCCGGCGACGGAGCCGATGCCGACATCGAGCCGAGCCGCACCGGTGCCGCGACCGAGACATTTGAGCCGTCGGGTGGCTTCTTTGCCCTGTCAGTCACCCGAGGAAGCGAGTCCCGCCTGCCCGGCGCCGGTCACCGGATCCTGCTGTGCCTGGACGGAGCTGTCGGCGTCGTCAGCGAGTCGGGTGAGCAGGTGTCGCTTGTCCAAGGGCAGGCGGCCTTCGCGTCGGACACCGACGGAGCCCTTGAGGTACGGGGATCGGGGACAACGGCGCAGGCATACCTGCCGTAACGCCCAGTGAGCGAGAAGTGCCCGTTCTAGACGAGATCGGTGCGGTCGCGCTGCTTGAGCGCCTCAGGTACTTCCTTCACCCGCTGCGCTTGGTCGCGTGTCGTGACCAGAAGCGCATCACGCGTGCGCACGACGATGGCGTCGGGAACGCCGACGACGGCAATGAGGGTGCCGTCATCGGCGATCGCAAGGCCATCCGAGTCGATCCAGAGGGTGTCGTCCCTGTCGGCACCCGCCAGCTCGCTCAGCGCCTCGAAGTCGCCGATGTCGTCCCAGCCGAAGTCACCCGGTACGACGCCCATCCCGCCTTCCAGCGAGACCGGCTCCGCGATCGCGTGGTCAATGGCGATCTTCGGCAAGCCCGGCCAGGTGGATTCGAGCACCTCCTCGCGCTTGGGGGTGTCCCACGCCTGGCCGATGGCGGCAAGACCGGCATGCAACTCGGGGTGCAGGCGCTCGAGGTGTCCGAGCAACACGTCGGCGCGCGTGATGAACATCCCGGCGTTCCAATAGTGCGATCCGCCGGCCACGTACTTCTCCGCCGTGGCGTGATCAGGCTTTTCGACAAACCGGGTGATTGCGCGAGCTGACGCAAAGCCGGGAATCGCGGCGCCTGCCTCGATGTAGCCGAATGCCGTTGACGGCCCACGGGGCGTGATTCCGAGCGTGCAGACGAGGCCGGTGTCTGCGACTTGCTTGGCCTCCTGAACGGCCGCGACGAATGCGGCCGTGTCCGCGATCACGTGATCGGCGGCGAAGGACCCAATGACCGCGTCGGGGTCGCGCTGGCCGATGACGGCCGCGGCCATGCCGATGGCGGCCATGCTGTCGCGGGGGGCGGGTTCGGCGTAGATGTTCGTCAGCTCTGGGAGCTGCTCCTGGATCAGCGGCGCGTGGGCCAGTCCGCTGACGACGTGGATGTGGTCGGCCGGTATCACCTTGACAAGCCGATCCCATGTCTGCTGGATCAGCGTCCTGCCGTCGCTGGTGAGGTCGAGCAGGAACTTGGGTCGCTGGGCGCGGGAGAGGGGCCACAGGCGAGTCCCGGCGCCGCCGGCGGGAATGACGGCGTGAAAGTCAGTCACGGTCGCTCATCTTACGTGTAGTGAGCGAGGGCCCGGACGCTCGCGTACGGGGCCCCGAGCGAGCGAGCGTTGAGCGCCGAAGGCGCGATTACGTCTCGGGTGCGGTGTGACTCATCTCGCATGGCAGAGTGGTTGCCAAGTGCTTGCAAGAGCAAGCAGAATGGAGCCATGGCAAAGCTCAAGGTGGGTAAGACCGTCGAGTCCCTCGGCGATTACCTGCGCGAACAGCGGAGCCTGGCGCAGATGTCCTTGCGACAGCTGGCCGAGCAATCGGATGTTTCCAATCCGTACCTCAGCCAGATCGAGCGGGGCCTGCGTCGTCCCTCAGCCGAGGTGCTCCAGCAGATTGCTCGGGCGCTGAAGATCTCGGTTGAGTCGCTGTACGTCAAGGCTGGCATCCTCGATGCCAGCGAAGCGGAGGAGGGATCGGTGGAACACGCCATCGCTCGCGACTCCCGACTGACCGATCGGCAGCGGACGGCGCTGATCGACATCTACCGCTCGTTCATCAGTGACACCGGACGTCACAACGAGCTTGATAACGCGGTCACCGCAGCCGACCAGGAGGAAATTGCATGACCATCGCAGATCAGATCAATGAGCAGGTCAAGTCCCTGCGCGACGAGGTCAAGAATCTCGCCGATTCGATCAAGAAGCTGAACGTCGACGACCTGCGTGCGCAGGCCACCGACCTCGCCAACGATCTCTCGTCCAAGGCCACGACTTCGTATGAGGATGTCGTGAAGAAGGCCGAAGAGCTCGCCGCGTCCGCCAAGGACCTGAAGCTGGCGAAGGTCCAGAAGAAGGCCGAGGATCTCGCCGAGTCGCTCCGCAAGGATGCGAAGAAGAACATCGCCGAAATCCAGAAGAAGGCCAAGGGCTACCGCGACGACGCCAAGAAGCGCGCCGAGGGCCTGTTCGACGACGCCAAGGCGCGCGTCGCCAAGGCGACGGGCCGGAAGGCTCCGGCCAAGAAGGCCGCCCCGGCTGCCAAGAAGGCTCCGGCCAAGAAGGCTCCGGCCAAGAAGACCGCTGCGAAGAAGGCTCCGGCCAAGAAGGCCTGACGCTTCGCACGTCCTTCACGTCGATGGGCTCCTCCCGCACGGGAGGGGCCCATCGGTCATTTCTGGACACGGATAGTCTGCGCGTGTGCTCGAGATCCAAGGCGTCCTGAGCGTGGCGCTCAGTCTGGCGCTCTTCGCTGTCAAGATCTTCGCACTGGTCGACTGCATCGGGCGAAAACCGCATGACTTCGTGGATGCGAGCCAGGTCTCCAAGAACGGCTGGCTGGTCATTCTCGGATTGACGGTGGCGGCGCACGTCGTTGCGTGGAGCCCGCTCAGCCTGTTGAACCTGCTCGGCACACTCGCGGCGCTCGTCTATCTAGCCCAGCTGCGCGGTCGGTCCTTGTGACGCGGAGCAGGCTTTCCCGCGCCCACTACTAGAATAAGTGTTCGAATGAACGTACCCTGAACGTATGTGGTTCCAAGGGTCGCTGCTCGATGAGGGGAGTGGGCCCGCCCGGCCGGAGGCGGCCGTCGTCGAGCGCCGGCACCTGACGCACGGAGCTTGGGTGGACTTCGGACCGGGGTGGCTTTCCGGCGCCGACGACCTGTTCCTGCGGTTGCGTGACACCGTGCCATGGCGCGCTGAGCGTCGCGAGATGTACGACCGGACCGTCGACGTTCCGCGCCTCGTCTGCTCGTACGGCGTCGACGACGATCTGCCCGATCCGGTCCTCGTTGCAGCGCGCGAAGCGCTGAACGCTCGCTATGCCGAGGAGCTCGGCGAGCCGTTCGTCACGGCCGGACTCTGCTATTACCGCGACGGCCGCGACAGCGTGGCCTGGCATGGCGACCGGATCGGCCGCGGACGGAGCGAGAACACCATGGTCGCAATCGTCTCGCTCGGTGCCGAGCGGCGTCTCAGCCTGCGCCCCCGGGGCGGTGGAAACTCGATTGGCTTTCCCGTGGGTCACGGAGACCTGTTGATCATGGGCGGCACCTGCCAGCGGACGTGGGATCACGCGATACTCAAGACCGCAAAGCCCGTCGGGCCCCGGATCAGTGTTCAGTTCCGCCCGCTCAATGTCCTGTAGTCGTTACGCATCCCGGTGTTGCGCCTGCTCGCCGCGGTGGGCGTGCTCGTTCGGCTTGCCGGTCTGCTCTTCGATGCGTTGCCAGATTTCCGGTTCGACCGTGGTGCCCGCACCGTCGCCCTTGTCCCACTCGGGCGGGTGACCCTCGAGATTGTCGCGGAAGTCCTCGGCATCGGGGACCCACTCCCGCGTGGTGTTGTCGACCTCAGCGTTCGCCGGCCGGTTCGACGGGTCGAGCCGCTCGGCCCGCTCACGTTCGAGTTGCTCGATCTCCTCCGGCGTGGCTGGCCGTTCGTTCTCGTCTTCGGTCGTCATGGTGATACCTCCTGGAGTCACCTGTGAGACGTAACCGTTTCTGCCCGACTGAAACTGGTTTGGGCGCATCACTTGGCCGGCAGGCTCGCCGCCGCCGCCAATCCGACCTGCACCCAGTGAGCCAGGATGGCGTCGTCCTCAACCCGCTCGCCCGAGACGCGGAGCCATCCGTTCATCGGCTTGCCACGCATCACGAAGGGCTCGGCGCCGTCGACGACGTGGTCGTCCGTCTCGGCCGGGTCGCAGCGCACCATGATGCCGCCCTGACCGCTCGCAGCCACGGCCATGTTGCCGGCGATGAGGAACGCCAATCCGCCGAACATCTTCTTCTCCATGACCGAATCGCGGTCGGCCAGCAGGTCGCGGATGCGCGCCGCCAAGGTCTCGTCATAGGCCATGAGGCTGACGTTAGCGCCGAGGACCGACCAGTCCGCGCGGGGCGACCGAGCCGGCACGAGCGATAATCGAGCGTGTGCCTGATCCTGGCGGCCTGGGATGCGGACCCGACCTATCGCCTCATCGTCGCGTCGAACCGCGACGAGTTCTATGAGCGGACTTCGCTCCCGATGCACTGGTGGGATGACCTGCCAATCTTGGGCGGTCGAGATCTCACAGCGGGCGGGAGCTGGATGACGCTCTCAGCTGGCGGCCGCTTCGCGGCGGTCACGAACGTACGCGACTTCACCCGGCCCGACGAGGCGCCCAGATCGCGCGGTGAGATCCCAGTGGGCTTCTGCGTGGGCACCGATGCGCCGGCCGACTACTGTCGAGGCCTTCCCGCCACGGAGTACACCGGCTACAACGCGCTGGTGTCGGACCTCGACAGCCTCTGGTGGACCAGCAACTGGGCTGGAGCGGCGTTGCCGCTCGACGCCGGCATCTACGGCGTCTCCAATGCCGCCCTTGACACTCCGTGGCCGAAGGTCGTCAACGGGAAGCGTCGATTTGCCGAAGTCCTTGAATCCGGCGCGGACGTGGACGGCTTCTTCACGGTGCTGGCCGACGACGCGGTCGCCCCTGATGAGCTCCTGCCCGATACCGGCGTCGGCATCGAGCTCGAGCGGCTGGTTTCGCCAGCCTTCATCTCGTCGGCCGATTACGGCACGATCGCCGCCACGGTCCTGCGCATCCGGCGGGATGGGTCCTATGACGTCGAGGAGCGCAGGTTCCATCAGGGCGAGGAAACAGGCCGCGTCTCGTTCACTGGCCGTTTCTGAGACGTTGGCCGCGGTCTCAGTACGTCACGTCACCCCCGCGCGGCACGGCCTCGAGCCACACGCGTCCCGGCTTCAGGCCGAGGGAGTTCCCCGCCTTGGAGGTGAAGGTCATCGTGCTGTCGGCCGAGGACTTGTTCCAGGTCGCTTCGGTTGCCGTGCCGTCGCTCAGGATGACGGCTCGGCCGGAGCCCTCGACCACCGTCTCGGGGACCGGGTTGCCGGAAAGATCGTTGTACCCGGCCTCGACCACCTTGGCGAAGACCACGACAACGGTGTCGGCCGTGAACTCCTGCCCCGGCGCTGCCCGTTCGGGTGAGCGATGCCAGGTGCCACCTCGGTAGGTCCAGCGCGTTGTCGTCTTGGACGAGAACTTCACAGCAGCACGCGTGGTCTGCTTCGTGACGTCGTCTTCGCCGGGGCCCGCACCGAAGGTGAAGTAGTTCTGCTTGGGGGTGGCGGTGCGCTCGAGCGCCTTGTCCATGGCTTGGAGATCCAGAAGGACGTGATACGGCGCCGCTTTGTCCGGGTCGGTGCTCCATCCGGCGCCGTCGCGCCAGTCCCAGACGTAGAACGGGATCTTGTCGCCCAAGATGTCGTCGCGGGTCTTCTGGGCGCTGCCGGAAGCGATGATTGCGGCGTTCACCGGCTTGGACAGGGCGATGTCGGTTGTCCGCGCAGACCGTACGTGTCCGATCCTCGTCGGCAGCTTCGAGTGGTACATCCCGATGAGGCGCGTTGCGCCGTTTTCGACCAGTTCCTCGATCATCATGTCGGCTTGGTCGGCGCCGTACTGAGGCTCGCCGCCGTTCGTGTTCTCGATCTTCACGTAGTACACCGGGTTCTCCGGCACCGAGTCCTGCTTCAGGCCAGTCAGGGGAGACGTTGTGGAACTGAATTCGATCTCGCCCTTCGGTGGTTCGCCGGCCTGCGGCTCATCGGTGCCCAGTGAGCCCAGCGAACAGGACGTGAGCATGAGTGCGGCGGCAGTCCAGGCCGTGGCATGGGTGGTCATGCGGCGAAATTTCATGGCTGACAGCATGCACCATTGAGCCAAGCCCGAACTCGGCGGTGGCTCGCCGCGGAACGAAGCGGACCGCGCGTCAGCTCTTGCGGGCGCGGGCTGCGCGCGCGCGTTGGGTCTGATCAAGAACCACTTTGCGAATGCGGACGTTGTCTGGGGTGACCTCGACACATTCGTCCTCGCGGCAGAACTCCAGACACTGCTCCAGCGACAGCTTCTTCGGCGGGATGAGCTTCTCGAAGTTGTCGGACGTGGAGGACCGGATGTTGGTCTGCTGCTTCTCCTTGGTGATGTTGACGTCCATGTCGTCGGCTCGGGAGTTCTCGCCGACGATCATTCCCTCGTAGACCTCCGTGCTCGGCTCGACGAACAGCGTGCCGCGCTCCTGGAGGTTGGTCATTGCATATGCGGTGGCCGCACCGGCGCGATCGGCCACGAGCGAGCCGTTCGAGCGAGACTGGATCTCGCCTGCCCACGGTTCGTAGCCGTCGTAGATGTGGTGGGCGATGCCGGTCCCACGGGTCTGGGTGAGGAATTCGGTCCGGAAGCCGATCAGTCCGCGCGACGGGACCAGGAACTCCATGCGTACCCAGCCGGTGCCGTGGTTCGTCATCTGCTCCATCCGGCCCTTCCGCAGCGCGAGGAGCTGCGTGATCGCGCCGAGATACTCCTCGGGGGCGTCGATGGTCAGGCGCTCGGTCGGCTCGTGGAGCTTGCCGTCGATCTCCTTGGTGACCACCTGGGGCTTGCCGACGGTGAGCTCGAAGCCCTCGCGTCGCATCTGCTCCACCAGGATTGCCAGCGCGAGCTCGCCGCGTCCCTGCACTTCCCACGCGTCGGGACGCTCGGTCGGCAGGACCCGGAGAGAGACGTTGCCGACGAGCTCGTTGTCGAGGCGGTCCTTGACCAGCCGGGCCGTGAGCTTGGTGTTCTTCGTCGGCCCACGACCCACCAGGGGCGACGTGTTGGTGCCGATGGTCATCGAGATGGCTGGCTCATCGACATGGATCAACGGCAGGGCAACCGGGTTGTCCGGGTCAGACAAGGTCTCGCCGATGGTGATTTCGGGAATGCCGGCCACGGCGACGATGTCGCCCGGTCCGGCGCTTTCTCCCGGCTTGCGTTCCAGGCCCTCAGTGACGAGGAGCTCGGTGAGCTTGACCGTCTTCGTCGATCCGTCGCGACGTATCCACGCGACGTTCTGGCCCTTCTTGAGTGTGCCTTCATGGACCCGGAGCAGGGCCAGTCGCCCGAGGAAGGGTGAGGCGTCGAGGTTGGTGACGTGTGCCTGGAGGGGCGCACCTTCGGTGTACGCCGGCGCCGGGATCGTCTCGAGAATGGTTCGGAACAGAGGCTCAAGGTCACTGCCTTCGGGCATCGTGCCGTCGGCGGGCTGCTCGAGCGAGGCGATGCCAGCCTTCCCCGACGCGAAGACGACCGGGAAGTCCAAAGCGTCTTGGCTGTGTGATTCATCGAGCAAGTCCATGAACAGCTCGTAGGTTTCTTCAACCACCTCGCTGATGCGCGCGTCGCCGCGGTCGGTCTTGTTGACGACGAGGATCACGGGCATGTCGGCATTGAGCGCTTTGCGGAGCACGAATCGGGTCTGCGGAAGGGGCCCTTCCGACGCGTCGACAAGCAGGACGATCCCGTCAACCATCGAAAGGCCACGCTCGACTTCGCCACCGAAGTCGGCGTGCCCGGGCGTGTCGATGATGTTGATCGTCATGGGCTTGCCCTCGGCCGCCGGCCCCGCGTAGTGCACCGCGGTGTTCTTGGCCAGGATCGTGATGCCCTTTTCGCGCTCGAGATCGCCGGAGTCCATCACCCGCTCGGTGACTTCCTGGTGCTCTGCGTAGGCCCCTTGCTGCTGCAGCATGGCGTCGACGAGCGTCGTCTTGCCGTGGTCGACGTGGGCCACGATCGCAACGTTGCGGAGGTCGTTCCTCAAGGTAGGCACAAGGGGCGAGTCTACCTGCGGCGAGCGAGCGGCCGGCGCGCTCGCGCGCCTGGTCCGAGCGAGCAATCCCCCGCAAGCGGGAGGTGCCCCCAGTTGAGCGGCGCAAGGCGCCGCGAACAGCGTTGGGAGTCACCCGGTACCTTGCTCGGCATGGT
>DATFFJ010000229.1:0-11035 GCA_035250065.1 Aeromicrobium sp.
AGTCTTGGCGTTCAGCGCGATGGACAGTGCCATGTCGAGGTCAGCGTCGGCGTCGACGTAGACATGGCAGTTGCCGACGCCGGTCTCGATGACCGGGACGGTCGACTGCTCGACGACCGTCTGGATGAGGCCGGCACCACCGCGCGGGATGACGAGATCGACGAGCCCACGAGCCTGCATCAGCTCGGTGGCCGATGACCGGTCCGACGCATCGATGCCTTGGACCGCGTCCGCAGGGACACCGACCGACGCGATGGCGTCACGGAACACGTCCACGATCGCCGCATTCGACTGCGCTGCCGACGACGAACCGCGCAGCAACACCGCGTTGCCGGACTTCAAGCAGATGCCGGCAGCGTCGGCGGTGACGTTCGGCCGACCCTCGTAGATCATGCCGATCACGCCGATGGGCACGCGGATCTGCTGCATCCGCAGGCCATTCGCAAGCGTCGAACCGCGCACGACCTCACCCACCGGATCGGCGAGGGCGGCCAGGTCGCGAACGCCCTGGGCAAAAGCGGCCACCCGGTCGGCGTCGAGCGCAAGCCGGTCGATGACGTGTTCGGGGGTTGCCACGGCACGGGCTTCGGCGACGTCTTTCGCGTTGGCGCCAAGGATGCGCTCGGTCTCGGCGACCAAAGCATCGGCCGCGGCGTTCAACGCGGCATCCTTGACCGATCGAGGCATCGTGGCCAACACACCGGCCGCCACCCGCGCACGGCGTGCCGCTTCCTCAACGTGGTCCTTCACGCGTCCATCGTAGGTACTCGCTCAGCCACCCGTGTTCCTCGCTTCGCCCGTACGCTGGCGGGATGAAGCAGTGGGCGACTTCGATCGGGGCGCTGCTTGCAGGCGTGGTCCTCGTCGGCTGCGGACCCGGCGACCCGATGACCGGCCGCGCCGGATCCGATCTCCCGCCCGGCCCGCTGCAACCACTGCCCTCCGAGACAACCTCCACTCCCCCGCCCGGTTGTCGTGGCCTGGAAGCAGGGCGCGGCAAAACCGAGAGTCAGTCGGACGCGGATTTCCTCGACATCACGCTGACGAATCGGAGCGGCGAGGCCTGCACCATCCACGGTTACCCGACCCTCACGATGCGCGATGGCAACGGCCGCGGCATCGGTGAGCCCGCTGGGTTCCGCACCAGTGGAGCAGCCCGCTATCTCATTCTGGATCCCGGCGAGACGGCCACCGCCACCGTGAGGTTCCCGAAGACGACCGGCGCGTGCACGAGCGGCACAGTGCGCATCGAACTGCTCATCCCGGGCGCCACCGAGCGCGCGTTCATCTCCGAGAACCACCCGTACTGTCCAGGCTGGACCGTCGGTGCGATCAGCGGCGCGCTGGACTAGGGCGAGCCGGGCTGGCGCCCGAGCAGGACCAGGTCGTCGCGGTGGATGACCTCGCGCTCGTAGTCAGCGCCCAGTTCGGCCGCCAGCTCCCGGGTTGAGCGGCCGAGGAGTCCAGGCAGCTCGTCGCTGTCATAGGTCACGATGCCGCGAGCGACGACAGCGCCGTCCTCGTTGATGACGTCGACCGGATCGCCGGCGACGAACGACCCGAACACGGACGTGATGCCGGCCGGCAGAAGCGACGCGTTGCGCTCCGACAGCGCGCGCCACGCGCCGGCGTCAACGTGGAGCGCGCCCTTGGTGTCGCTGGCATGCTCGAGCCACAGCAACCGGGTGGAACGACGCTTTCCGGTGGCCGTGAACCGGGTCCCGACCTGCTTTCCGGCAATCGCCGCAGCAGCCTGATCGGCGCTGGTCAGCGTCACCGGGATCCCCGCTTCCGTCGCCAGCCGGGCAGCCTCGAGCTTGGTCACCATGCCGCCGGTGCCGACGGCCGAGCCAACGCGACTGACGTCGACATAGGTCAGCTCGTCGAGGTCGGTCACCTCACGGATTCGTTCGGCACCGTCGTCGCCCGGATGACGGTCGTACAGCCCGTCGACGTCGGACAAGAGCACCAGCCGGTCGGCGTGTACCAGGTGCGCGACGAGCGCGGCGAGCCGATCGTTGTCGCCGAAACGGATCTCGCTCGTCGCCACGGTGTCGTTCTCGTTGACGATGGGCACGACACCGAGCTCCAGCAGGCGCGCGAAGGTCTGATACGCGTTGCGGTAGTGGCTGCGTCGGGTGACGTCGTCCAGCGTGAGCAAGACCTGCGCCGCCACGATGTCGTGCGAGGCGAACCGCTCGGTGTAGCGGTGGACGAGCAACCCCTGCCCCACGCTCGCTGCCGCCTGCTGCGTGGGCAGGTCCCGGGGTCGCGACCTGAGGCGCAGCGGCTGCAGGCCGGCCGCGATCGCGCCGGAACTGACGAGGACGACTTCGTCGCCTTGCAGTCGCGCCGTGGCGATCGTGTCGACCAGCGCGTCGACTTGGTCACCGTCGAGACCACCGGTCGCATTGGTCAGCGACGACGAGCCGATCTTCACCACGATCCGGCTCATGACTGGTCCTCCGTGTCGTCAGCCTCGCGGCTGGCCCTGGCTTCCGCCTCAAATGCGCGCTTGGCCGCCAGCTCCTCACGCCGTTCGACATTCGAGCGACGCGAACGATCGTAGAAGCGGTGATCCTCGCCGCGCCGACCGAGGTTCTCTGCGCCGGCATCGATCTGCGGGTCGAAGTCGAAGATGACGGCGTCGGGGCCATCGCCGATGACGATGTCGTCGCCGGGCTCCGCACCCAGCTCGAGCAGCCGCTCCTCGACGCCCAGCCGGTTGAGCCGGTCGGCGAGGTACCCGACGGCTTCGTCGTTGGCGAAGTCGGTCTGACGCACCCACCGGGTCGGCTTCTCGCCACGAACGCGATAAACGCTGGGGGCACCTCCCGCTTGCGGGGGACCTTCCGGCGTGATCGTGAACTCGTCGCCGACACCCGCCTGAGCCGGTGGGCGCAGCACGATGCGGGTCGGTTCGGGCGTGGCTTCGGCCGCGCGACGGCGGGCAACGATCTCGGCCATGGCGAACGACAGTTCGCGCAGGCCCTCATGACTCGCCGCCGACACGGCGAACACGTCGAAACCGCGTTCCTCGAGGTCAGCGGTCACGAACTCGGCAATCTGCTTCGCGTCCGGCACATCGACCTTGTTCAGCGCGACCAAACGCGGCCGGTCCTCCAGACCGCCATAGGCCGCCAACTCGGCTTCAATCGTGTCGAGGTCGGTGACCGGATCGCGCCCGGGCTCCACGGTCGCACAGTCGATGACGTGCACCAGCGCGGCGCAGCGCTCGATGTGGCGCAGGAAGTCGTGGCCCAGCCCGCGTCCTTCGCTGGCGCCCTCGATGAGACCGGGAACGTCGGCGACGGTGAAGGTCAGGGAACCTGCGGTGACCACGCCGAGGTTGGGCACCAAGGTCGTGAACGGGTAGTCGGCGATCTTGGGCCTGGCCCTCGACAACGCAGCGATCAGGCTGGACTTGCCCGCGCTCGGGAACCCAACGAGCCCGATGTCGGCAACCACCTTGAGCTCGAGGCTGACGGTGCGGCTCTCCCCGGGTTCGCCCTTCAGCGCGAACCCCGGCGCCTTGCGCTTGGGCGAGGCCAGCGCGGCGTTGCCCAGCCCGCCACGTCCGCCAGCGGCGATCACGACCTCGGTGCCGGCACCGACGAGGTCGGCCAGGATCTCACCGCTGTCGGCATCGCGCACCACCGTGCCATCCGGTACCGGAAGCACGAGGTCGGACCCGTTGGCCCCGTTGCGGTGGCTCCCCGCGCCGGGCGCGCCATTGCCGGCCTTGCGGTGCGGCTCGTGGTGGTAATCAATCAGCGTGGTCACGTCTTGCGCGACGTGCAGGATCACGTCGCCGCCGCGCCCCCCGTTGCCGCCGTCGGGACCGCCCAACGGTTTGAACTTCTCCCGGTGGACCGAAGCGACGCCGTGTCCACCGTTGCCGCCAGTGACGTGCAACGTCACCTGGTCGACGAAGCTGGGGATGGCCACGGGTCCGATCCTCTCAGGAAAAGAAGAAGCGGCCCGCAATCATGCGAGCCGCTTCTGGGGTTGCTTCAGCGTCTCGTCAGTTCTCCGACGGGACGATGTTGACGACCTTGCGGCCACGCTTCACGCCGAACTCGACCGCACCAGCGGCCAGGGCGAACAGCGTGTCGTCGCCGCCACGGCCCACGTTGGTGCCGGGGTGGAAGTGGGTGCCGCGCTGACGCACGATGATCTCGCCGGCGTTGACCAGCTGGCCGCCAAAGCGCTTGACGCCAAGCCGCTGGGCGTTGGAGTCGCGGCCGTTCTTGGTGGAGGCTGCGCCCTTCTTGTGTGCCATCTGTCAGTTCCTCACTTGATCCCGGTGATCTTGACCTGGGTGTACTTCTGACGGTGACCCTGGCGCTTCTTGTAGCCGGTCTTGTTCTTGTACTTCTGAATGATGATCTTGGGGCCCTTGGTCTCGCCGAGCACCTCAGCAGTGACCTTGACCTTGGCCAGCTTGTCGGCGTCGGTGGTCACCGTGTCGCCGTCGACCAGCAGCACGGCGGGCAGCGAAACGGTGTCGCCGACGTTGTCCGCGACCTTGTCGATCTGCACGACGTCGCCGACGGAGACCTTCTGCTGGTTTCCACCACTGCGCACGATTGCGTACACCACTTGAATCGCCCTGTTCCTCGTGAGTCTGGGTTTCGGCGCGTCGTACCGCGAGCATCAACGGCTCGCGGCGCACCGACCGGCCATTCTATGAAGTCGGTTCGCCTTCCGGCAAATCAGCGGCCGGCTTGTCAGCGGCCGGCTTGTCCGACTTGGCCTCCTGCTTGGCGCCGCCGCCGCCGTTGCCGCCGCTGCGCCCGCGTCCGCCGCGGCGATTCCGCGTGGTGGACCGTGGCTCGTCCTTCTTGGGCTCGACCGGCTCGGCCGTCACCACCACGCCGCGGCCCTTGCAGGCCTCGCACTCGTGACTGAACGATTCGAGCAGGCCGGTGCCGATCCGCTTGCGCGTCATCTGCACGAGGCCCAGAGAGGTGACCTCGGCGACCTGATGCCGAGTCCGGTCGCGGCCGAGGCACTCGACGAGGCGACGCAGCACAAGATCGCGGTTGCTCTCCAGGACCATGTCGATGAAGTCGATGACGATGATGCCGCCGATGTCGCGCAGCCGGAGCTGGCGAACGATTTCCTCGGCCGCCTCGAGGTTGTTCTTGGTGACGGTTTCTTCGAGATTGCCGCCGGAGCCGGTGAACTTGCCGGTGTTGACGTCGACCACCGTCATGGCTTCGGTGCGGTCGATGACCAGCGAACCGCCGGACGGCAGCCACACCTTGCGTTCCAACGCCTTGTGAATCTGCTCGTCGATCCGGTAGGCGGCGAAGGAATCGGTCGGGGCATCGTCCCCTTCGGGCTTCTCCCACCGGGTGACCCGGTCAGCGAGATCGGGCGCGACGTGGCTGATGTAGCCATTGATGTTGTCCCACGCGTCCGGGCCATCGACCACCAGCGAGGTGAAGTCCTCGTTGAACAAGTCGCGGACAACCTTGATGACCAAGTCCGGCTCGGCGTAAAGCTGCTGTGGCGCCTTCCCCGACTCCGCCTTCTTGGCGATGTCCTCCCAGCGGGCGGTCAACCCCGTGACGTCACGGGTGAGCTGCTCCTCGGTCGCACCCTCGGCGGCCGTGCGCACGATCACGCCGGAATCGTCGGGGAGAACCTCTTTGAGCAGGGTCTTGAGCCTGCCACGCTCAGTTTCAGGCAGCTTGCGCGAGATGCCGCTCGTCTGGCCACCGGGAACCAGGACGAGGAATCGGCCCGGGATGCTGACCTGGCTGGTGAGCCGGGCGCCCTTCTGCCCGATCGGGTCCTTCGAAACCTGGACCAAGACGCTCTGGCCGGGCTGCAGTGCGTCCTCGATCTTGCGCGCCTTGCCTTCGCCGAGCGTGCTCCAGTCGACCTCACCGGCGTACAAGACCGCATTGCGTCCGGCGCCGATGTCGATGAACGCCGCCTCCATGCTCGGAAGCACGTTCTGCACCTTGCCGAGGTAGACGTTGCCGATCAGGGACGTCTGCGATTCCCGAGCGACGTAGTGCTCGACCAGCACGTTGTCCTCGAGAACGGCGATCTGGGTGTAGTTGTCCTCGACGGTGGCGCCCACGTGCTGGCGGACCACCATCTCGCGCTTCACCGACTCGCGGCGGGCGAGGAACTCGGCCTCCGAGACGATCGGCGCACGCCGGCGGCCGGCCTCGCGACCCTCGCGGCGACGCTGCTTCTTGGCTTCGAGGCGCGTTGAACCGGTGACGCCGATGATCTCGTCTTCGGCGGTGCGGCCTTCGCGGACCTTGACCACGACGTTGTCCGGGTCGTCGGGTGCCGCAGCGGCATCCTCGCCGGCGCGGGCGCGCTTACGGCGGCGGCGGGTGCCCCCATTGTCGGCACCGCTCTCGCCGGAGTCGGCATCCTCATCGTCGGATTCGCGGTCATCGCCGGTATCGGCGGAGTCGTCGGTCATGGCGTCGTCGTCGCTCTTGCGCCGACGCCGACCGCCGCGGCTGCGCTTGCGGCGCTGCGCGGTCTGGCCGTCGTCAGCGGCAGTGCCACGCTCCGAGTCACGATCGGGGTCGTCGCCCTCATTGGATGACGCCTGCTCCTCGCGGGGCAGCGGCGGCAGCAACGTCGTATCGGGCGCCTGGAACATGAGCCCGGTCGCGACGGGCGGGCCGGCGGGGCGTCCGGCCGAGCGACGTCGCGGCCGAGCGGCTTCGACGGACTCTGATGCGACGGTGCTTGGTTCTGTGGGAGTTTCGGTGGCGGGTTCCCCCGCGACCGTTTCGATGTCGGGGTCGAGCACTTGCTCTCCTTCGCCCGTCAACGCGGAATCCGCGAAGAGCGAGCTTTCAAGTATGTGCCGCACGGTTCGTGTGACTCGTGCGAGTCCACGGGAAGGTGCGGAAAGTCTGAGGTTTCTTTGGTCGCAACCTGCGATTCATCTGTCCGCCGCGGTCAGCGTGTAAAGCGTCGCGGTCAGGGAGGTGAATCACGGATTGGCTCAAGTATCGCACAAGCGCTCACGCTCGAGCCGTTGCGCCTCAATCGCGCAGCGGGTCTCCCACCTCGGCGCGGCCGCCGGGATGACGGAGAGGCCCCTGCCTGAGCCGCTGCGCGACGGGTGAGCCCGTGTATTCCAACCCGTGCGCACGCAGGCCGGCGACGATGTCTTCCGGCCGGACCGTGGGCACGGTCGACCGCACGATGGCGGTGACCTCCTGGCCCTCCGAAGCCAGGTCAACCACGGCGCCGCGAACGTCGATCGCGCGCATACCTCGCTTGGTCATCCGGTCGACGGAGACGTCCCCGGCGGCCAGGAAGTCGGTGACGGCCGAGGCCAGCTGATCCTCGTCTGCGCCCCCCAGCTCGATGCGCCACTCGCTGGCCTCGAGCCGATCGGCCAGCGAACCGGAGGCGTCGGCGATGACGACATCGACAATGTCGAGGCCGGGTGGCAGCGCGGCGTCGAGCGCGCGCCGCACCTCGTCAGGGTCCTGCGGCTCGGTGACGCCGATCTCCAGGAACTCGGCCTCGCTGGCCGACCCCGTGGGTGCGGCGTTGGCGTAGGAGATCTTCGGGTGCGGGCTGAATCCGGAGGAGAACCCAATGGGAATCCGGGCGCGACGCACCGCCCGCTCAAGCGCCCGGGCGAAGTCGCGATGGCTGGTGAACCGCAACCGGCCGCGCTTGGCATAGCGGACGCGCAGCCTCTGCACCACCGGCACCTGGGGGTTCGGAGCCTCGGGGTTTGGGATGTTGTTCATTTGGCATGCTCAGCGCACGCGTCCGCTGAGCGGGCCGCGGGCAATGGCCGGTAAAGGATCTGCTCATAACTGAGCGGATAAGCACCTGTCGGCGACTGGACCCGGCCGACGGCTTCATACCGCGGGCGGCCCGCCGGCAGAACGGACATCGGTACAGCGCGCGGACCTGTCGGCTCCGCAAGGAGCCATGCCGCTCGGAGCTGCTCGCACGGCACGTTCGCCATCGCCGCTTTCACGAAGCCAACGCTGCCCGGGTAGCCCCCGATCAACCACGGTGCACCCGCGGGGACGGCGCCAAGGGCGAACACGGCCCCCGGATAGTGACCTGTGAGATCGATCATCGGCGTACCCGGCTGGAACCCAGCTCTGCGGGCGGCCTTGCGCAGCCCGTCGATGTAATCAGCGAAGTCCGAACTCATGAGGACCGTCCCCGTCGTGCCGATCCGTGTGGGATCGCCCTGCTGTGCCGTGGGCGTCGTCTGCCGGTATCCGATGTGCTGCTGGTGCGCGGTCACCGTCGACGTCAACGCCACGCTCACCGCCAGAACGGGAACGAGGTGCGAGAGTCGCCCGACACCTGCCGCAAGGACAGCGGTGCCAACGACCCAGAAGAACGCAGCATGCCCAGCATTCCGCCAGAGCATGACGTCCGTGCCAAACGCCACAGCCAACGGCATGAGAAGGAATCCGACGGCGGCCAGGCTCTCCCGCCACCGCCATGGCGGTGGCCGTCGCAGTGCAATCGCCGCCATGGCCCCCAACGTCGGTGCCGCGAGCTGCAATGCGAAGACCTGAGACAGCGCCCACGGCAGGCCCGGCATGCCGGCCACCGTGACGTAGACCAGGAAGGCACCCGCCACGACCGATCCGACGACCACCAGCGGCGCCTTCCGGCTCATCACCATCAACGTCGCGGCGAGTGTCAGCAGGAAGTTCGCCAGCAGCACCCACTTCTCAGCCGTGGTCAGCGGCAACGGATCCCACCGCAGCAGCGCGCTGAGGGGGTACCCCAGCACACCCCAAGCCTCGCTGCCAGACACCATTCGAGAGATGAGGGCGGCCGGGCTTCCGGCGATGGCGATGGCGAACACCAGGAACGCCAGGACTGCACTCAGGCCGATCACGACGAATCGACGAATCGACGCAACGCCGAACCCGACCAGCAGCAGCAATGCGACGAGTCCAAGGGTGACGCCGGCCGGCGGCTTGGCCATCGCGCTCAACCATCCGCCCACTCCGACCGCGACGCACCCGACGGTCCCCAGAGCCGCGTCGCGCCAGCGCTCGATCATCAGTACACCCGCCACGACGATCAGGGCGCCCTGCAGCGTGAGGGTGTTGTAGTTCGGGGTGACGAGCCAGTAGTAGTTCACTAAGAGTCCGGCGACAGACGCAGCGCCGGCGCCAGCCGCTGCACGCCACGACATCTCGATTCGCTGGAAGAGCAAGAGCGCAACGCCGAAGGTCAACGAACCGGTCAAGATCAGGCCGGCTCGGCGGAACGCAACGACGTCCTCTCCCACCAGTCGGAAGAGCGGGTGATAGATCTCGCCGAAGAACGACACCTGTGCCGAGTATTTGCCGGCATGAGCAATCGCGTTGAGGTAATAGCCCTCGTCGCTGAAGTCGTAACCGGCACCGGCACGCACGAGCGCTTTGACGAAGACGTAACCCGCCGCAAGGACGCTGAGGGCCAACACGCCGTTGACACATCGCTCCGCGCCGCGGCCCCGAGGCGCCGCTGGATCCGCGTGGGCAGCTTCAGGCGACACGGACCGATCCTAGGGGTGCGCTTCGCCGCCCAGAACCAGCGCCGGCCCGGCACCAGCCTGAGCTGAGCCGCGGCAACCGACGATGTCTGTCGCTACGCTTGCTGCGTTCCGATCGACGATCACGGCGGGGAGTCATGAAGCTGCTGGTCACCGGTGGCGCAGGTTTCATTGGTAGCCACTACGTGCGTCAGGTCCTCGGTGACGCTTGGGGTGCGACCAGACCCTCCAGCGTCGTCGTTCTGGACAAGCTCACCTATGCCGGCAACCGAGCGAACCTGGAGCCAGTGGCCACGGATCCGCGGCTGACCTTCATCGAGGGCGACATTCTGGATGCGCCACTCGCGGAGCGGCTCGTCGGCGAGGCGGACGTCGTCGTGCACTTTGCCGCCGAAAGTCACGTCGACCGCTCAATTCAGCACGCGGCCGACTTCGTGATGACGAACGTCGCCGGGACCCAGACACTGCTGGAAGCCGCACGGCGCCACGGAATCGACCGTTTCGTGCACGTGTCGACTGATGAGGTCTATGGCTCCATTTCCGAGGGCAGCTGGGACGAGGATTCTCCGCTCGAGCCCAACTCGCCGTACTCCGCCTCGAAGGCAGGCAGCGACCTGATCGCCCGAGCCTATGCGCGTACTCATGGGTTGCCGGTGACCATCACGCGATGCTCGAACAACTACGGTCCCTACCAGTTCCCGGAGAAGGTCATCCCGCTGTTCGTGACCAACCTGTTCGAGGGACGCCCAGTGCCGCTGTACGGCGACGGCGCGAACGTTCGGGACTGGCTACACGTCGACGACCACTGCCGCGCCATTCACCTGATCCTTGAGCAGGGCGCTCCGGGCGAGATCTACAACATCGGCGGCGGCACCGAACTTTCCAACAAGGAGCTCACCGGCCTCCTGCTGGACGCCTGTGGCGCTGATTGGTCCAGTGTGGAGAACGTCGACGACCGCCTCGGCCACGACCTGCGGTACTCGCTCGACATCACGAAGATCCGCAAGCTCGGCTACGAGCCCGCCATCGAGTTCGAGACCGGACTGGCCGAGACGGTCGCGTGGTACCGGGCCAACCCTGAGTGGTGGGCTCCGCTCAGAGAGCGGGCACGTCTTCGATGAAATCGCCTGCTGCGTGGTCCAGGAGTCCGTGCAGGTACTCGCCATAGGGACTCGTGGCCACGCGATCGGCGCGGTCGCGCAACTCCTCGTCCGTGAGGAAACCTCGACGCCAGGCGATCTCCTCCGGTGAACCGATCTTCATGCCTTGACGGCTCTCGATCGTCCGGATGAAGTTTCCCGCGTCATTGAGCGAATCAAAGGTTCCGGTGTCCAGCCAAGCCGTGCCCCGCGCGAGGACCTCCACCTGCAGGCGCCCTTCCTCCAGGTACGTGCGATTGACGTCGGTGATCTCAAGCTCCCCGCGCTCCGACGGCCGCAAACGGCGCGCGATGTCGACGACGTCGTTGTCGTAGAAGTACAGGCCGGGCACGGCGAACTGGCTCCGTGGCTT
>DATFFJ010000230.1:0-2343 GCA_035250065.1 Aeromicrobium sp.
CGCGTGTTGCTGCTGGTGGCGGCGACCACGGAGAACCCGTCGTTCTCGGTGGTGGCGCCGCTGCTGTCGCGGTCGCTGATCCTGCAACTGCAGCCATTGACCGCTGACGCGATCCGCACCGTCGTCCGTCGCGCCATCGACGACCCACGCGGTCTCGGCGGAAAGGTCACGGTCGCCGACGAAGCCGTCGACCTTCTGGTGCAGCTGTCGGCAGGCGACGCCCGGCGGGCGTTGACCGCGCTTGAAGTGGCGGCCGAGGCGACCGAGCACGTCACCGTCGAGACCATCGAGCAGTCGCTGGACAAGGCCGCCGTCCGTTATGACCGCGACGGCGATCAGCACTACGACGTCATCAGCGCGTTCATCAAGTCGGTGCGCGGTTCCGACGTCGACGCCGCGCTGCACTATCTGTCGCGGATGCTGGTGGCGGGGGAGGACCCGCGATTCATCGCCCGCCGGCTGATGATCCTGGCCAGCGAGGACATCGGGATGGCCGATCCGATGGCGCTGCAGACCGCCGTCGCCGCCGCGCAAACGGTGCAGCTGATCGGTCTGCCCGAGGCTCAGCTGACCCTCGCCCATGCCACGGTCCATCTCGCGACGGCGCCGAAGTCCAACGCCGTCACCGCGGCGCTTGGGGCCGCGATGGGCGATATCAAGGCAGGCAAGGCCGGTCTGGTGCCCGCCCATCTGCGCGACGGTCATTACTCCGGCGCGGCAGGACTCGGCAACGCGATTGGCTACAAGTACTCGCACGATGACCCGGATGGCGTTGTGCCGCAACAGTATCCGCCCGACGAAATCGTGGGTGTCGACTACTACCGGCCCACCAGCCACGGCGCCGAACGCGAGATCGCCACCCGGCTGGACAAGCTGCGCGCCATCATCCGCAAGAAGCGCTGAGGCCGCGTACCTGTCGGTGCCTGCTGTGAGCATGCTGGCATGAGGAACCTCATCGTCGGCAGCCAGGCACTTGCGAATGGTGTGGTCACTGAACACGATTTGCGTCGGTGGTACGACCGGATGTTCCGGGACATCTATACGCCCAAAGGTTATGAGCCGACGCTGTTGGACCGCATCGACGGTGCCTGGTTGCGGTCGGGCCGCAATGGTGTGGTGGCCGGCGTCGCAGCCTCGGCTCTCCACGGCGCCCAGTGGGTTGACGCCGACATCCCGGTCGAGCTGATCTGGGATAACACCCGACCGCCGCCGGGCATCATCGCTCGAGATGAGCGTCTCGAGAACGACGAGATCACCACCGTCTCATGTATTTCCGTCACCACGTCCGCTCGCACGGCGTATGACCTCGGGCGCCATTTGCCGCGAAGCGAGGCGATCCCTCGGCTCGACGCCCTGATGCGGGCAACGCCGTTTTCGATGGATGAGGTGTTGGTGCTGGCGAAGCGTCACCGTCGCGCCCGCGGACTCACGCAACTACGGGCCGTGCTCCCGCTCGTCGACGGCGGAGCTGCGTCACCGCAAGAGACTCGGCTGCGTCTTCTGTTCATCGACGCAGGCTTTCCCAGGCCGACTACCCAGATCCCCGTGGTCGACGGCCGCGGGCGGCTCGTACGCCTCCTCGACATGGGGTGGGAGGACTTCATGGTCGCCGCGGAGTATGACGGGGATCACCACCGCACCAACCGCAGGGCGTACGTCAAGGACGTTCGTGTGCTGCCGAAGGTTGAGCGTCTCGGTTGGAACGTGATCCGCGTGATCAAGGAGGACCGCGACGAGGAGATCCTCGACCGCGCGTATCGAGCCTTGATTGCTCGTGGTTGGGATGGGCGACTGCGCCCACCGTCGAGCCTGTAGTTAGCGAGGCCTCCACTCGAGAAACCTCTCGATAACTACAGGCTCAACGAACCGGTGCCTTGACACCCGCCGCGCCTGGTCCTACCTTTGTAGTCAACCGAGTGATTGATCAAACACAAGGTTGACAATGAAGAGTGATGGAGACGGGGAGGAACGGCTTGACCGCGCCTTCATGGCGCTGGCCGACCCGGTTCGGCGGGCCATGGTGGCCCGGTTGTCGCGCGGGCCTGCCACGGTCAACGAGCTCGCCGCGCCGTTCGACATCACGAAACAAGCGGTGTCCAGGCACATTCAGGTGCTCGAACAAGCGGGGCTGGTCACCAGGACCCGCGACGCGCAGCGCAGGCCGGTTCATCTGGACGCGGCGGCGCTGGAACGGCTGACCGCATGGATCGACCGGTATCGGCTTGACGCCGAACGCATCTACCGCCAGCTGGACGCCCTGCTGGCTGACATTTCGCCGAAGACCGACACCAACAAGGAAGGAACCGAGAAATGACGAACGCACTGAACCTGAATGCTCCAGTC
>DATFFJ010000231.1:0-2449 GCA_035250065.1 Aeromicrobium sp.
GCCGCCAATGACATCGTCCCGTTCAACCCGAAGCACGTCGTGATCGAGGTCTTCGGCGCCCCGGGCACGGTCGCGACCATCACCTACCTGGATGTGAATGCCCAACCGCAGCGGGCCGACGACGTGACGCTGCCGTGGGCCTACGACACCACCACCACCCAACCAACGGTCTTCGTCAACGTCTCCGCCCAGGGTGACAGTGACTCCATCGGCTGCCGAATCAAGATCGACGACGTCGTCAAGGACGAGAGAACGGTCAACACGTTGAATGCCTACACCTATTGCCTGGACAAGTCCGGATGAGCAGCCACCTCGCCGAACGCCCACCAACGGCGGACCGGGTCGCCACGTGGATTCGTCGGCTCTGCGTGCCGATCGTGTTGTTCTGGGTGGCCGTCGCCGCCCTGACGAACGTGCTGGTGCCGCAGCTCGAGGCGGTCGGTGAAGAACACAACGTCGCATTGAGCTCTCCCGATTCGCCCTCGCTGCAGGCGTTTCAACGCATCGGCAAGGTGTTCGGTGAGTTCGACTCCGACAGTGCCGCGATGGTGGTGCTCGAGGGCGACCAGCCCCTCGGCGCCGACGCCCACCGTTACTACGACGACCTCGTCGAGCGGATGGAGGCGGACACCAAGCACGTCCAGCACGTGCAGAACCTCTGGGGTGACCCGCTGACCGCAGCAGGCTCGCAGAGCTCAGACGGGAAGGCCGCATACGTCCAGGTGTTCCTCGCCGGCAATCAGGGCGAGGCGTTGTCGCTGGAGTCGGTCGATGCGCTGCGCGACATCATCGCGAAGACGCCGGCCCCACCGGGCATCCATGCCTACGTCGCCGGCGCGGCAGCCCAGATCGCCGATCAGTTCGCGGTGGGTAACGACAGCACCGTGTTGGTCACCGTGTTGACCGTCGGGGTGATCGCCGTGATGTTGCTCTTGGTCTACCGGTCGCCGGTCACCATGCTCCTGGCGCTCGTCACAGTGCTCATCGAGATGTCGGCGGCCCGCGGAATCGTCGCGTTCCTGGCGAACGCCGGAGTCATTGGCCTGTCGACGTATTCGACCAACATCCTCACGCTTCTGGTCATCGCCGCCGGCACGGACTATGTCATCTTCTGGCTCGGCCGCTATCACGAGAGACGCAACGAGGGCTTGGACCGTGAGGCCGCCTTCTATGACACGTACCGCGGGACCGCGCACGTGATCTTCGGTTCGGGCCTGACCATCGCCGGCGCGGTGTCCTGCCTCTATTTCACCCGCCTGCCCTACTTCCAGAGCCTGGGAATTCCGGCTGCGATCGGCATGCTGGTCGCGCTGCTCGCCTCGCTGAGCCTGGCCCCCGCCGTGCTGGTGATCGGCAGCCGCTTCGGACTGCTGGAGCCCAAGCGCAAGACGGCGAAGCGGGGATGGCGGCGCATCGGGACGGCCATCGTTCGCTGGCCCGGGCCCATCCTGATCGCCACGCTGGCGGTCGCGTTCATCGGACTCCTCGCGCTGCCCGGCTACAAGACGAGCTACGACGACAGCAAGTACATGCCGGCCAGTGCCCCGTCCAACGTCGGATACGCCGCGGCGGAGCGCCACTTCTCGAAGGCGCGGCTGAATCCCGAACTGCTGATGATCGAAACCGACCACGATTTGCGCAATCCCACCGACATGATCCTGCTGGAGCGGGTGGCTAAGGCCGTCTTCCACACCGACGGCGTCGCGCAGGTCCAATCAATCACCCGGCCCCTCGGCACGCCCCTGGACCACACCTCGATCCCGTTCCAGATCAGCGCGAACAGTGCGGCGCAGATCAACAACCTGCCCTTCCAGCAGGACCGCGCCGCCGACATGCTCAAGCAGGTGGGCGAGATCGACAAGACGATCAACACCCTGCGGGAGCAATATGCGCTGCAGCAGCAGTCCAGCGCGGTGACGCACGAACAGACCGTCGCGTTTCAGCAGACCGTCGCCGTGGCGCAGGACCTGCGCGACAAGATCGCCAACTTCGACGACTTCTTCCGGCCGCTGCGCAACTACTTCTATTGGGAGCCACACTGTTTCGACATCCCGATCTGCTGGGCGTTGCGGTCCCTGTTCGACGCGCTCGACGGCATCAACTCGTTGACCGATCAGTTGGCCAACGTCGCGGGGAGCATCGCCAAACTCGATGAGCTGCAGCCGAAACTGCTGGCGCTGATCCCGCCTCAGCTCGCGACGCAGCAGACCAACCGCGACCTGACGATGACGAATTACGCCACCACGGCGGGGATCTACGATCAGACCGCGGCGGCCCTGGAAAACTCCACTGCGCTGGGCCAGGCGTACGACGCGTCGAAGACCGACGACTCCTTTTACCTACCGCCGGAGGCGTTCAGCAACCCCGAATTCCAGCGCGGGCTCAAGCTGTTCCTTTCACCGGACGGCAAGGCCGCACGCATGATCATCACCCACGACGTGGATCCGGC
>DATFFJ010000232.1:0-3377 GCA_035250065.1 Aeromicrobium sp.
AGGATCTGACGCAGGAAGTCTTCATTGTCGGTGCTCACCGCTATGCCGCCGGCAAAGTGGTCGACCTCCCGTGGCTGATGGGCGTCGCTCGTCACAAGCTGGTCGACCATTGGCGAGCACGAGGGCGCCGCGAACGCACGCTTGCACTCGCGCATGTATCCGAGTCGACTCGATCAGCGGAGCAGCCGGGTGCGATCGATCCCGGCCGGGCGGCGGTGGCGTTGGCGCGTCTCAACCCGACGTACCGGACAGCGTTGGTGCTACGTCATGTCGATGGTCTCGGCGTCGCCGCGGTTGCTGACCACCTGCACAGATCGATCGAGGCAACCGAACAAGTACTGAGCCGTGCACGGGCAGCGTTCCGGAACATTTACCAGGGGTCGACTGATGAGTGACGATCTTGACCTGCGCTCGATGCATCAACGGCACCAGCCCCAAGAGGTTTTCCGCGCTGAGCTGCGCCGCAAAGTAGAGGCGATCGTCTCGGACGAGGACCGCGCCGCTCCGGCGGTGGACGCGCGGGACTTCGTGCTGATCGAAGTCGAACCCGGCCACAGTCCAATGGCGCCGAGACGCCGCGGTCGTTGGGTTGCCTTGGTGACGCTGGCGAGCGCGGCGGCGGTCATTGTCGTCCTTGCGCTATTGGCGTCCACTGACGACCGGACGGCTCCGGCTGACACCCGGGACACCACGACGGTTGAGACACCATCGTCGACAGCGCCGAACACCAACGTGACCGAGACGCCCTCGCAGACAGCTCCGAACGATGTGGTCGTCGACTCCTCGAAGGCTGCCGAGGCATGGCTCGGGAGCCCGCTAACCGAGCCGTCATTGGAGGAGGTCGCCCAGGCCGGCGCGGGGGTCTATCGGGCGGGTACGGGCCAAACCGAGGTGACGACGACGGGGAACTTCGTCTCGTTGCTACCTTGCGTCCGGGGAGCGCCGCTGGTTGGACCTTGCGGGGGAGCCGAGGCGTGGTCATACCGCGTAGGCGATGCTGACACCGGGGAGGTGCAGCGCGGACTCCTTGGCGCGGTGGATTCGCTGGTGTTGTCTGCATTGGACGACCGATATTTCGTGGCTTCGACAACCGGTGCCTGTTGCTCGTCGGCCAGCCGCGCTGAGCCATCGGCGACCTCACCGGGTGCACCAACACCACCGCAGGCATGGCTGATCGACTCTGTGACAGGTCGACGCGGCCAACTGGCGTGGAAGGACCAGCCGGCCACGATCGACGATCCCCAGCAACTCCTCGTGCGGTACCCCCACGTCAGCCCGTACTTGATCGAGCCGCTCGAGCCGTTCCTTCCCCGAGTTCTCGACAAGCGCGACTGGACGATTAGCCCCTTGGCCGTTCCCGAAAACGCGACAACACGTGTGTCGATTCAACAACCGGGATCGGGCCGGGTGTGGATCGGCACCACCCTCGATGGTTGGGCACCCGGGCTCGCCTACACCGATGACGGCGGCGCATCTTGGACCGACGTGTTGCTTCCCGCGGCAATGCCCCCGACGAACGAGGAAGTCTCGCCGATCGCGGCAACCGGAGATGAGATAGCCGTGATCACCGGACCGGGGGACGTGCTCGTTTCCGCCGATGCCGGCGAAACGTGGACCGGCGCTCCCTATGACCCGGCAGGTCATAACGGAATGGAGCTCTTCGTGTTCCACGACGGACGTTTGATCGTGAACTTGACCATCGACCCCTACGTCAAGACGGTGCTCGTGTCCACCTCAGCGTCGGACTGGTCGCACTTGGTGGATTCCGGGGTTTCATTCGGACATGCCGACTTCGACGTCGACCAGCGCGGCGTCGCCCTAGTCCACCCGTTCAGCGGCACTCGCCTGCCGACCTTCAGCAAGGACCTGATCGACTGGCGGACGATCCCAGATTCCGACGCGTGAAAGAGTCAGGCGATCCCGAGCGCGGCGAGGCATCTCGACGCTACGACGGAGGCGTGGCAGTTGGACATTGAAAGGACCGCCATGTCGGCGCTGACGAAGGCGCAAGGGCCAGGGTTTCTTGCCCTGGTCATCTAATGTCGGAGGGGCGACACCGGCGCTGACTACACGCGCAACCCACGACAGCGGCCGCAGCAAGGAGCGGATGGCTCACCTCCAGCGATGGTGGCGGCATGACCGATGACAATCGTCAAGCGGAAGCCGCAAGCCCGGTCACGACGGCCCCGGCGAGGGGTTCGTGATGCCATGGATCGACCTCGCCGGGAACGCGATCGCCGACACCCCGCCCTTCCCCTCGGCGACCGACACAGATGCCGGGATCGAGGTCCGCCTCGGTGAACGGCGATGGCTCCTCACCGAGGAAGTGCTGGGTGGCCGTCCGATGCCCAAGGCCTTGGTCCGATCAGACTGTGGCCTCGTCATGCTGTTCGAGGAAACGGCCCATACATTCCTTCCGGCGGTCAAGTCGCTGAACTGTTGCCCGACGGCACGTCGAGCGCTACATCGTCGCCTGGGCGCACGTGATGCTGCCCGACGGCTCGGTGATCGTCATATACGGCGGCCAATTGGTCCAGCTCACCCCTCCAACCTGATCTTCACGGCGCGACATGAGCCGTTCGGCACCCCGCGGTCAGGCCGCGCCGAGCCCACGGATACCATCCGCTCGTGCCTCTGATGGGAGAAGACGTCGCACGCTTCGAACGGTCGAGGCCGCGTCTGGAAGCCATCGCCTACCGTCTTCTCGGTTCCGCGGACGAGGCACAGGACGTCGTGCAGGAGACGTTCCTCCGCTGGCACGCCGCCGACGTCGAGCGCATCGAGGTTCCTGAGGCTTGGCTGACGAAGGTTCTCACCAACCTGTGCCTCAACCTGCTCAGCTCAGCGCGGGCACGGCGAGAGACCTACGTGGGTCGGTGGCTTCCTGAGCCGCTGCTCACCGGGGACCCGATGCTCGGCCCCGCCGAGAGCGTTGATCAGCAAGAGGCGGTCTCGTACGCGGTCCTCACCCTCATGGAGCGCCTGTCCCCCAACGAACGGGCCGTGTACGTGCTGCGGGAGGCTTTCCACTACTCGCACGGGGAGATCGCCGAGATCCTCGACATCACCGAGGCCGCCAGCCAGCAGATCTTCCACCGTGCCAAGCAGCGCGTCGCATCCGGCAAAGCCCGCCCCCACATCGACACGACCGACGCCCGCCGGATCGTCGAGGAGTTCCTCGCCGCCGCCACCAGCGGTCAGACCGATGAGCTCGTACGTCTGCTCACGAAGGATGCCATCGCCGTCGGCGACGGCGGAGGCAAGGTTCCGGCACGCACCAAGCCGTTCGAGGGAGCGGTTGCGGTTGCGAAGTTCATGTCGAGCCTGTTCACGCCGGCTGCGGCCAAGCACGCCATCGTCGGCGGCTCGCCCGAGAT
>DATFFJ010000233.1:0-3059 GCA_035250065.1 Aeromicrobium sp.
CCGAGAGCGAGCGCTGCGCAATCCGCAACGCGGTGACTCCGTCCATCATCGCGTGGTGGACCTTGTTGTAGATCGCAATCCGACCGTCGGCCATGCCTTCGATCACGTGGGTCTCCCACAGCGGCCGGTGCCGATCCAGCAGCGAGCCGTGCCATCGCGAGGTGAGCGCCAGCAGCTCCCGGACACGCCCGGGCTGGGGCAACGCTGAGTGCCGAATGTGGTACTCGGCATCGATGGTGTCGTCGTAGGTCCACCACATATTGCCCAGCAGCCCGACCGGGTCGGCCGGCCGCTTGCGGTACATCGGGTTGACATAGTCATCTTCGCGCCAGCGCTCGACCAGATTGGCCACGAAATCCGGGCCGGCGTCCTCCGGCGGGATGAACAGCTGGAGTCCACCCACGTGCATCGGTCGCTCGCGCGACTCTGCCCACAGGAACATCGCATCGTTGGCAGGCATATAAGACATCTGTGCAAACCTCCCACATTCGTGCTGGTCACCGCTATACGCTGGCGATCGCGTATCCGCGAGGTTACGCACTCGTTAAAGATCGACAAACGGGTAATCACTCCTCCCAGGGAGGTTCGGATGACCACACGCCTGACGGTGGCCGTGGAGCCCCGCTACTTCCGCAGCTCGAGTGTTCAATCCCGAGTCCTCGCCGCAGGCCTTCGCCACACGGTCAAGCCGATCATCGGCGTGTGGGCGCACCTCCCCTTCGACCTGTACCCGCCGAACCTCGTGGACCAGGTGGCACGCCTGCTCCCCATCCCGGCCGGCACCCAGTGGCGCCGCGTCTCGGTCGGGGCAGCGGTCGGCGAATGGGTCACTGGCAATGGCGTCGACGAAGCCAACGCCTTCTCCGGCGACGGCGTCATCCTCTACCTGCACGGCGGCGCCTTCATCACCTGTGGCCTCAACACCCACCGCGGGCTGGTCTCACGCATATCGTCAGCGTCCGGCCAGCCCGTCCTCAACCTCGCCTACCGCCAGATGCCGAACGTCTCCATCACGCATGCGATCAACGACGGCATCGAGGCGTTCCGTTGGCTGATGGACCAGGGCTACAGCGCCGACCGCATCACCATCGCCGGCGACTCGGCCGGGGGCTACATGGCATTCGGCATCGCCCGCGCCGTCATCGATGCCGGCTGGGGACAACCTGCCGCGATCATCGCGATCTCACCGCTGCTCGACCTCAAGTCAGACGCCAAGCGGGCCCACCGCAACGCCGACCGCTGCGACACCTTCCCACTCTCGGCGCTGGAGCGCTTCTCCAAGGTGGCCCTGCGTCGTGAGCGCCGGGACGGGCAGCCGGACCGGCCGTGCCCCGTCGACATGGACGTCAGCGGCCTACCGCCGGTGCTCCTCCAGATCGGCTCGCGCGAGATCCTGATGCCCGACGCAGAGATCATGGCCAACCGGCTCGTGGCCGAAGGCATCCCGTGTGAATTCCAGGTCTGGAGTCGTCAGGTCCACGTGTTCCAGGCTGCTGCCGGCTGGCTGCCTGAGGCGGCGCGAGCGGTCAACGAGATCGCTCACTTTGTCCACACCGTCGAGCACGATCGCGTCGCCGTCATCACCGGCGCCGAAGTCGGCTGACTGCAACAGAAAGCCCCTCCGAATCGTCGTTCGCGAGGGGCTCTCTTGCGTGAGGCTCAGGCCAGTTCGGTGACCGAACCCCCGGCAGCCTCGATCTTGCTCTTGGCCGAGGCCGAGAACTTGTTGGCCGTGACCTGAACCGCGACCGAGATCTCGCCGGTCCCGAGCACCTTGACGAGCTCGCCCTTGCGGACCGCGCCCTTGGCGACGAGCGCGTCGATGTCGACGGCGCCGCCCTCGGGGAAGAGCTCACCGAGACGATCGACGTTCACGACCTGGTACTCGTCGCGGAAGGGGTTCTTGAAGCCCTTCAGCTTGGGCAGGCGCATGTGGATCGGGATCTGGCCGCCCTCGAAACCGGCCGACACGGTGTTGCGGGCCTTGGTGCCCTTCGTGCCACGGCCGGCGGTCTTGCCCTTGGACGCCTCGCCGCGACCGACGCGGGTCTTCGCGGTCTTGGCACCCGGAGCCGGGCGCAGGTGATGGAGTTTCAGCGGAGCCATGGTTTAGACCTCCTCGACCGTCACGAGGTGGGATACGGCCTTGGCCATGCCCACGATCTCGGGACGATCTTCTTTGACGACCGAGTGGCCGATCCGCTTCAGCCCGAGCGACCGCAGGGTGTCGCGCTGAACCTTCGTGCCACCGATCTCGGAACGAATCTGGGTGATCTTGATGTCGGCCATCAGACGGGCACCTCCCCCGCGGCGGTAGCCGCAAGTTCGGCACCGGGAGCAGGTGCCTGAGCCGCCTTGGCCTTGGCCTCCTCGGCCGCCTCAGCCTCAGCCTTGAGCAGGGCCGCCGGAGCGACGTCCTCAACGGCCAGGCCGCGGCGCTTGGCGACTGCCTCTGGCGACTCCAGCGTCTTGAGCGCCTCGACGGTCGCGTGGACGATGTTGATCGCGTTGGACGAGCCGAGCGACTTGCTCAGCACATCGTGGACACCGGCGGCTTCGAGCACGGCGCGCACCGGGCCACCGGCGATGACGCCGGTACCGGGCGAGGCCGGACGCAGGAAGACCACGCCAGCGGCCTTCTCACCCTGCACCGGGTGCGGGATGGTGCCGCCGATGCGCGGGACGCGGAAGAAGCTCTTCTTCGCCTCCTCGACGCCCTTGGCGATGGCCGTGGGGACTTCCTTGGCCTTGCCGTAGCCGACGCCGACCTGCCCGTCACCGTCGCCGACGATCACGAGGGCCGTGAAGCTGAACCGACGTCCACCCTTGACGACCTTGGCGACGCGGTTGATCGTGACGACCTTCTCGATGTAGTTCGATCGGTCGCCTCGGTCGCCGCCACGTCCACCGCGGCGGTCGCCCCGGTCATTGCCGCGGCGGTCGCCGCGCTGGGGGCCAGCGTTCTGGCCAGCCGAGTTTTGTGCGGGTGCTTGAGCGTTCATCAGAACTCCAGTCCTCCTTCGCGCGCGCCATCGGCGAGCGCCGCGACACGTCCGGCG
>DATFFJ010000234.1:0-19547 GCA_035250065.1 Aeromicrobium sp.
CACCGATCGGGCCACCCTTCGCGGCCAAGCCCTTGTAGCAACAGACGATGCCGATGATGAGGCCGAATCCAAAGGTCTTGACGACGCTGCCCCATAGGTCAGGTGTCGTGATGTTGGCGAACAAGCTGTTGTAGAACGCCCACGGGTTGGCGCCCAGGACGGGGACCGCCGCGATGTAACCGCCCACCACGCCGAAGCACAGCGCCACGACGTCCATCAGACCGGTGATGAGCGTGACGGCAACGACGCGGGGCAACACGAGCGACCGGATCGGGTCGACGCCGAGCACCTCGGTCGCGTCGATCTCCTCGCGGATGCGCCGGGCGCCGAGGTCGGCGGTGATGGCCGAGCCGACGACGCCGGCCAGCACCATGGCGTTCACCCACGGGGCGAACTCACGGACGCTGGCCATGATGAAGAAGGAGCCGAGCCGTTCGGGCATGCCGAACAACCGGTAGATGTTGCCGCCCTGAAGCCCGGGTGCTCCGAGCCCGAAGAACACGCAGGAGACCGCCATCGGAATCCAGCACTGTTTGAGTGCCTGGAACATGATCTCTTTGGATTCGCCCCAATAGTCGTACGGGCCGCGGACCGCCATCTTGATGACTTGGCCGGCCAGCCTGGTCATCTCGCCGAGGTCAGCGATGAAGTTCTTGGGGCCGGTCAGGACGGTGAACTGTCGACGCGCCTGAGCGGCAGCATGTGCAGACTTCGCCACCCGGTGCCTCCCAATCCGCCGCGATTCGTAATGCAATCGCAATCAAAGTGCCCGGCGATGGTCCCATAGGCCTGTGACGCAGATCATTGTGCTGACCACACAACAACGCTCAGAGCACCTGTGCAACGAGCACCTACGGCCGAAACGACCTGATCGAGAGGATCAACCGTGCCTCCCACGGGTAAAGCGCAACCACCGGCTTCACGCGTAGATTTCCCGGTCGCGGTTCGAGGCGCTTCGAGCGGTTTCACCGTCCTCGTGATCGGAGTCTTGCTGAGCCAGCTGATCCTGGTGGTGGCACCGAGGAGCCCGGCGCTGGTCGTGGTCTTCGCACCGTACGTGCTCGGGTCGTACGTCGCGGCCCGCAAGGTCGGCAACGCCGCTGTTCCGGCGCTCCACGGGATTGCCGCGTCGGTGGGCGCATTTCTCCTGACGCTGCCGGTGCTCCTGCTCCTGATGCTGAATTCCCAACCCGTGGAGAGCATCTCCTACCTCGCCACTGGCCTCACGCTCGCCATCGGCATCGGCGCCCTCACCGGATGGATGAACAGGGGACGCCAGCGGGAGGGCTAGCGTTCACGCATGACCACCCGCACGATTCCGCGCGACCCGACCGACGACTACGGCCGCGAGGCCATCGAACAACGGCAGGCCTTCATCCGGGAGAACACCGGCAGCCCGCTGAAGCACACCAGCGCCTATTCGCTCGACCCGGCGACCCTGCCGGGCAACATCGAGAACTTCTTCGGCGTCGCGCAAGTGCCGATCGGGCTGGCCGGCCCGCTCCTCGTCAACGGCGAGCACGCGCAGGGTGAGTTCTTCGTCCCGCTCGCCACCACCGAGGGAACGCTGGTCGCGTCCTACAGCCGAGGCATGAAGCTGTGTCGGTTGGCCGGAGGCATCACCACGACCGTGGTGGACGACCGGATGCAGCGAGCGCCGGTGTTCACCTTTCCCAGCGCCCGCGAGGCGCGCGACTTCGCGGCATGGCTCGATGAGCACTTCACCGAGATCGCGGCTGCGGCCGAGGAGACGACGTCGTCGGGAAAGCTGCTCGACATCCAGAAGTTCTCGGCGTCCAAGCTGCTCTACACCCGGTTCAACTACAGCACCGGCGATGCGGCCGGCCAGAACATGACCGGGAAGGCCACCTTCAACGCATGCGCCTGGATCAAGCGCAACTACCCCGGCGAGCTTCATTTTGTACTCGAAGGACAGTTTGCGACCGACAAGAAGACGTCGGTGGTCAACATGCTGCACACGCGGGGCAAGCGGGTGGTGGCCGAGATCACGTTGCCGGCCGAGCTCGTGAACGAGCAGATGCGGGTGACGACGGACAAGCTCTTTGCCGCCCGTCTGCGTGGCCAACTCGGCGCCATCATGTCGGTCACGAACAACAACGGAAACCACTCCGCCAACGGCATCACGGCGGTCTTCATCGCCACCGGCCAGGACGTGGCCAACGTGGCTGAGAGCTCGGCGCTGTACGGCTTCACCGAGCTGCTCCCCAACGGGGACCTGTATGCGTCCGTGACGCTGCCGTCGCTCATCATCGCGACGTACGGCGGCGGGACCGGTCTTGCGACGCAGCGCGAATGCCTCGAGCTGCTCGGCTGCTACGGCACCGGCAAGGTCCGGAAGCTGGCCGAGATCATCGCCGCCACCGTGCTGGCCGGGGAGCTCTCCCTCGGCTCAGCCGTGGTGGCCGAGGAATGGGTCCAGGCCCACGACGATCTCGGCCGCAACCGGCCCTAGGCCGCGTCCACCCTGCGCGGACGGCCCATGACCGGGACGCGCTCGAGCACCCGGCCGTCCTCCAACAGCAGACCGCCCCACACCCCGGACTCGCCACGTGCGAGGCCGAGTTCGCGGCACACGTCCCGCAGGGGGCAGGCAGAGCAGATGAGCTTGGCCGCCGCCAGCGTCTCCTCGTCCTCGGGGAAGAACTGCTCCGGGTCGATGCCGGCGCATGCCCACCCCATCTCGGGTGCCGTCGGTGTCGGGTGCCGGTAGGCCACCGTCACGCCCTTGGTCGTCAGGACCGCCTGGGCTGACCGTTCTGTAGTGATTCGCATGTGCCGTCACCTCCTTGTCGTGGCACGTACGTCGCGGGACAAACAAAAAGCCGCTCCGGTGAGACTTCGCGTCTCGCTGGAGCGGCCCGGTTGCTACGGGTGCAATGCACCTCACCTATGGCGACTCCGAACGATGCACGAGCATCGCGTGGTAGCGCTTTGCCGTCTTGGCAAAGGCGCTGGAGTCGGTCCACGGGTTACGCATGGGACAAGGGTAAAGGGTGGGGTGAGGGTTCGCCAACCGACTTTGGCTACTGCTTGAGAATGCGCTCGAGGTAGCGACGGCGAACTGCGTCGTCGATGCGGGTGATTGCGGCATCGTCATGCGCCGCGTGCCGAATGATGCGAACCAGCGCCTCGGGCACGAGTGGCACCGTCGCCGCGGCCACGCCCACATACGCCGGCACCGCAATCTCGGCCGCGCGCGAGCGAACCGATTTCACGATGGCGTCGGACACCTCGCCCGGATCGACGGCCGGGAGCAGGCCGTAGTCGATGCCCGAGCTCAGCTCCGTGCGCACGGCGCTTGGCAGCACAGCGGTGACGCTCACGCCGGTCGACTCCAGCTCCAGACGCACGGCGGCGGTCAGGCCGACCGCGGCGAACTTGCTGGCGTTGTACATCGCCAGGCCCTTGATCGGGAACTTGCCGGCCAACGAGCAGACGTTCACCAGGTGGCCGCGTCCCCGCTCGACCATGCCGGGAAGTGCCAGGCGCATGCCATGGATCAGGCCATACACATTGACGTCCATCGTCAGCCGATCGACGCGATCGTCCTGCTCCAGAAACGCGCCGTTGGGCATGACCCCGGCGTTGTTGACGAGAACGTCCAGTGGCGCGCTGTGATGCTCAGCCGCAGCAGCCAGGAACGCGGCGAAGGATTCCTTGTCTGTGACGTCCAGATCGTGTCCGCTCGCACGTGATCCCAGCCGATCGGCCGCCTCCTTGGCCAGCGGACCGTCAAGGTCGCCAAGCGCAACCCGCGCCCCGACTGCGACGAACCTCTCCGCCGTCGCGAGTCCGATGCCGCGTCCAGCACCCGTGATGGCAACGAGGGCGTCGTTGAGCGGGATCTTCGGGTAACGAGCCACGGGGCTTCCTCTCGAAGTCAGGCGTAGCTGTAGTCGTCGACCGGGAAGGAGGACGCACGCCGGTGTGCGGAGATGGTCGAGGACGGACGCAACAGGGTGGCCTCACCGTGCTGGTTGAAGTAGTAGCTGTTGGCCGTCGCGCACTGACCGAGCGCGAAGACCGAACTGCCGACCTTGTCCGTCATTTCGGCGAGGAACCTCGCGTTGGCGACCGGGTCGACCTCGAAGGTGCTCGCGCCGCGCGAGCGCAGCTCGTTGAACAACCGGTCCATGTGCTTCATCTGGCACTCGATCGTGGTGAAGTACGACAGGCCGCTGTACGAGTACGGACTGTTCAGTGAGACGAAGTTGGGGAATCCGGGGACGCTCACGCCCTCGTATGCCTGGAACCGCTGCTCCCGCCAGAACTTGCCGAGGTTGCGGCCGTCCCGACCGATGATCTCGATCGCCGGGAAGTTGACATCCCACAGGTTGAAACCGGTGGCGAGGACCAGGACGTCGATGTCGCGGCGTTGGCCGTCGGCCGTGACGATCCCGGTCTGGTCGATCCGATCGATCGACTCGGTCTCGAGATGGACGTGCGGCTGGGTGAACGTTGGAAAGTAGTCGTTGGAGAACGTCGGACGCTTGCAGCCGAACGAGTAGTCGGGCGTGAGCTTGCGCCGAAGCTCTGGATCGCGCACCTGCCGGAACAGGTGAGCCCGGCAGAAGCGTTCGGCGATGCGGTTCGCGAACGAGAACTGGCGGTAGTGCACGACGGCCGAGACCATCATCGCCTCCAGGATCCCAGAACCAACCGACCGGACGACGCGCTGCGTGAGGGGCGCGGCAGCGAAGGATCGCTGCACTGCCTTGGGGATTCCATAGTCCGGCTTCGGGCTCACCCAGATCGGTGTCCGCTGGTACACCGTGAGTTCGCCGGCCAGCTTGGCCAACTCCGGGATGAGCTGGACGGCCGTGGCTCCGGTGCCGATGACGGCGATGCGCTTGCCGTCGAGATCGGCCGTGTCCGGCCAGTTCGTGGTGTGGATGACGGTGCCCACGAACGTATCGATCCCGTCGATGTCGGGCATCTTCGGCTGGGACAGGAAGCCGGTTGCCGTCAGCAGGAACTTGGCTGTCACCGATTCGCCGCCGTCGATCGAGACCCGCCATTGGGCCTTGTCCTCGTCCCACACAGCGCCGGTGACCGTGGTGTCGAACCGCATGTGGCGACGAAGGTCGTACTTGTCGGCGACGTGCTCGGCATACCGCTTCAGCTCGGCACCCGGCGCGAACAACCGTGACCAGAACGGGTTGGGCTCGAACGAGTAGGAGTATGTCGACGACGGGATGTCGACCGCCAGGCCCGGGTACCGGTTGACGTGCCACGTGCCCCCGAGGTCGGACTCCCGTTCCAGGATGAGCAACTGGTCAAATCCGAGCCGCTTCAACTGAATGGCCGCACCCATCCCGCCGAAGCCGGCTCCGACGATGACGGCATCGAAGTGCTTGGTCATGAGCCCGTCCCTCGCATGTTCGGAATCTTGTGTCAGTTTTGGAACTGTATGTCATTTTCGGAACGAAGGCAATAGAATCTCCACATGCCTCCGGAGACTGCGGACAGCGGGACTCTCTCCCGCGCCGAGCGCAAGAAGGCAGAGCTGCGTCGCGAGATCATCGACGCCGCGTTCGACTGCTTTGCCGAAAAGGGCTACCACGCCACCGGTATCGCGGACATCGCCACCCGCCTCGGCATCGGGCACGGCACGTTCTACCGCTACTTCCAGAACAAGCGCGACATCGTCGAGCACGTCATTGATGACGTCATCAACCGCATTGTCGGAGCACTGACCGATGAGAACGCGCCGGATGCGGTGGACACACTGAACGATTACCGCGTTCAGAGCGCCCGTATCGGTGACCGGCTCGCCCAGATCTTCACCGAGGACCCGCGCATTCCCCGGATGCTGCTCGTCGATGCGCCCGGCATCGACAAGGACATGGCCGACCGCATCCTCGGATTCTTCGAGGAGGCAACGGCCCTGACTGCGGCGTACCTGTCCCATGGTGTCGAACGCGGCTACCTCGCACCGGACCTGGACGTCGACAACACCGCCCGTGCGATCAACGGGATGATCGTGGGCTCAGTGATCTCGGGCATGCAGAATCCCGATGCCGATCCCGCAGCCCTGGCCGCGGCCATTCACCGCGTCATGTACGACGGCATCGCCAAAGGAGCTCCATGAAGGCCGTTCAGTGTCACAACAGCCAACTCACCGTCGTCGACGTCGAGGCGCCCGAGGCCGGACCCGGCCAGCTCGTGATTGACGTCGAGCGCTGCGGGATCTGCGGCTCAGACCTGCATGCCCGCGTCCACGCCGACCAACTCGTCGACGCCGCGGCAGCGGTCGGCTACGAGACCATCATGAAGCCGACCGACCAGATCGTGTTCGGCCACGAGTTCGTCGGCCGGGTGGCCGGCTACGGTCCGGGCACCCGCGCCCAGTGGAAGCCCGGGACGCGCGTCGTTGGCCTGCCGATCGTCCGCCATGGCGACGACGCTCATGCGGTTGGCTTCGACACCGCGTCCCCCGGTGCGTACGCCGAGCAGGTGGTCCTGCAAGAGGCCTTCACCTTCCCCGTGCCCGACCATGTCCCGGCCGAGAAGGCTGCGTTCACCGAACCCATGGCGGTGGCATTGCATGCTGTCCGGCGCGGGAGTGTCGGCCGAGGGCAGACCGCCGTGGTCATCGGCTGCGGTCCCATTGGCCTGGCGGTCATCCTCATGCTGAAGGCGACCGGAGTGAAGCAGGTCATCGCCTCGGACTTCTCGCCGAAGCGCCGCGAACTTGCGGTGCGATGTGGCGCGGACGTCGTGGTCGATCCGCGCGAACAGGACCCACTGACCGTGGTGCCGTCGACTGGACCGACGGCCTCCTTCAGCAGCTTCGTGTCGTTCGGCATCGACACACTCAACAAGGCTCGACGTGTCCCCGGACTCCCGTGGCCAAGGTTGATGCAGGCCGCCAAGCAGGTCGGCCAAGGCCCGTCCGGGCCCGTCATCTTCGAATGCGTGGGCGTGCCCGGCATCGTTGATCAGATCATTGCCGGCGCGCCGATGATGTCCCGTGTCGTCGTGGTCGGCGTGTGCATGGAACCCGACACGCTGCGGCCGTCGATCGCGATCAACAAGGAGATCGATCTCCGCTTCGTCTTGGGGTACGACCCGGGCGAGTTCGCGCAGACGCTGGACATGATCGTCTCCGGCAAGGTCGACCCAAGCCCGCTGCACACCGGCACCGTCGGACTGGCTGGCGTGGCGGGAGCCTTCGAAGCGCTCGGCAACCCCGAGCTGCATGCGAAAATCCTGGTCGATCCGAGTTCCGACGCCTTCCTCGCCGAGGGTTAGGCACGGGCGGGCCGGGCACCTTCTGTTTCGTTGACAGACCGAGCAAGAGCACACACACTTGCCGATACATTCTTGTATCGGACTCGGGTCCATCACGGCATCAAAGGAACCGGCCCATGCGCGCCACTCCCCGATCACGCTCGTCTGCACGCTTCCTGATCGCGTCGGTCGTCGCCTTGCTCCCGCTGGGACTCCTGATCGGGGTCACCGGCGGCCCCGCGATGGCTGCCGCCGCGTTCCAAGCCAAGGGTAGCGTCGAACAGGTCTACGTCACAGGCCTCACCCCGGGTGCGACGGTCACGCTGCACAACTCGGACGGCAGCCAGATCGCCTCCCGCGAGGCGAGCTCCCTCGGCGGTTCGCTGTTCCGCGAGGTTCCGGCCGACTCCGGATACACGGTGCGGTCGGGCGGAGAGGAGTCCGACCCGATCACGGTGCTCCCGAACCAGTCTGCGCCACCGAGCAACGACATCTACAACCAGACGCTGCCGCGCAGCGGCTACGGCTACATGACCATGCGCGACGGGACGAAGCTGGCCTATGCGGTGCATCCGCCGACCCAGCCGGCGAATCTGGGACTGCCCGGCCTGCCACTCACCGAGTTGGACGTGCCCGGCAACGTGCCGTACACCGCTCCGTACCCCACGCTCGTCGAGTACTCCGGATATGGCTACGCAAACCCGTCCGGCCCGGACAGCGGCATCGCGGTCCTGGCGAACCTCATGGGTTTCGCGGTGGTTGACGTCAACATGCGCGGCACGGGCTGCTCGGGAGGCGCCTTCGACTTCTTCGAGCCGCTGCAGAGCCTCGACGGCTACGACATCATCGAGACCGTCGCGCGCCAGAAGTGGGTCCGTGGCGGCAAGGTCGGCATGCTCGGAATCTCCTACGGCGGCATCAGCCAGCTGTTCGTCGGCCAGACCCGTCCGCCGAGCCTGGCCGCGCTGACCCCGGTCTCCCTCATCGACACCGTGGCCACGACGCTGTACCCGGGCGGCATCCGCAACGACGGGTTCGCCGTGGAATGGGCCAAGCAGCGGCAGGCCGAGGCACAACCCGCCGGCACCGGTGCCGAGGGCACCCAGGAGTACGCCGAACAGAAGATCGCCGACGGTGACGCCGTCTGCAAGGACAACCAGGTCTTGCACCCGGAGGCAGCCGACCTCCTCGAGAAGATCGAGGCGAACGACCACTACCGGCCCGAGATTGCCGATCCGCTCGACCCGGTGACATTCGTCAACAAGATCAATGTGCCGGTGTTCCTGGCCTGCCAGTGGCAGGACGAGCAAACCGGCGGCCACTGCCCGACGCTCGCCAAGCGAATGACCGGGACGTCCAAGAAGTGGTTCACGTTCACCAACGGCGCGCACATCGATTCGCTCGATCCGGCCACTCTCAATCGCCTCTACGACTTCTTGATGCTCTACGTGGCCAAGGAAGCTCCGCTGGCGAAGTCTGCCCTTCTGCGAGCGGCGGCTCCGGTCTTCTACTCCACTGCGCTCGGGACCGCTCAGACCGATGTGATCACCTTGCCGCTCGATCCGATCCAGCTGAAGCCGACGTACGCCTCGGCACTGACGGCGTTCGAAGCGCTCAAGCCGGTGCGCGTCCTCTTCGGAAACGGCGCAGGGGCCGACCCGCTCGGCCAGAAGGTCGCCGGCAACCCGTATCCGAGCTATGAGAAGTCGTTCGACGCCTTCCCCGTGCCGACCCAGCAGGCGAAGTCGTGGTACCTCGGGCCCGACCAGACGCTGCGTGACACGGCTGCGCCAACGCGTGGAATCAACGCGTTCGAGGCCGACCCGTCGGCCCTGCCGCTCAACAACTTCACCGCCGGAACCGGCTCTGGCGGACTCTGGGGCAATGCGAAGAACTGGGCGTGGGACTGGCGCACGCATCCGGCCGGGAAGTCACTCTCGTACGTCACCGCACCGCTGAGTCAGGACACCACCGTCGTGGGTGCCGGTGCCGTCGAGCTGTGGGCGAGGTCCTCGGAGCCCGACGTCGACCTCATGGTCACGGTCAGTGAGATCGACGCCAAGGGGAATGAGACGTTCGTTCAGAACGGCTTCATGCGGGGCAGCATGCGCAAACTGGACAAGACCGACGACGGAATGTTCAAGGAGCCAAGCACCCTTCTGGAGCCCCATCCGTCGCTCCGCCCGGACGACGACGAGCCCATGCCGTCGACCGATTTCACCAAGGTCACCGTGCCGTTGTACTTCAGCGGTCACCCCTACCGGGCAGGGACGCGCATCCGCATCGTGGTCTCCGCCCCGAATGGCACCCAGCCGATTTGGAACTTCCGCCACACCAAACCGGAGCTGGGGGGTGACTCCACAACCGTCGAGGTGACCTTCGCCGAGAATAAGCAGTCCCGCTTGGTGCTGCCGGTGATTCCCGGACAGTCCATCCCTGCGGCTCAGCCACCCTGCGGCAGCCTGCGGAACCAGCCGTGCCGTCCGTTCGTCGCAACCGTGAACCAAGTCAGCCCGAACTAGGCCGCAAACGCATATCAACACCTGAACACGTTCGCGGACTACCGTGAACGGGTGCGAAGGTTCGCGGGCCCCATCGTCACGGTCGCAGCCGCGCTCGCCGCGATCGCCGCCTGGCTTCCGTTCCTACGCACGCCCCTGATGCCCGACGAGGCAGGCTTCCTGACCTTGGGCGAGCAATGGGGGCCGGGGAAGTCTCTCTATGGCGATTACTGGGTCGACCGTCCGCCACTCTTGATCGCGATCTACTCGGCCATCTCGGCATTCGCCACCGCCGGCCCCAGCCCCGACGGTGCCATGTCCCCCGGCGTGCGCTTGTTCGGAGGCGGAATCGCCGGTTTGACCGTCCTCTTGGCAGCCGCGCTCGCCCGGCAGGTGGCGCCCGACTCAACAGTCGCGCGGATCGGCGCCCCGCTCCTGACGCTGGCTCTCGTGTCCAGCCCGCTGCTTGGCTTTCCGATCACGAACGGCGAGCTCTTGGCCCTCCCCTTTGCCTTCGCCGGACTGGTGTTCTTGGTGCGCGCCCTGCAGTCTCCCGCTCGTCGAGGCGCTGTCGCGCTGGCGATGGCGGCAGGAGCATTCGCCTTGGCTGCAGCGATGATCAAACAGAACGTCGTGGACGTCTTCGTGTTCGCGCTGGTTGCGCTCATCGGATTGAGCCGGCGGACTGGTGCGTGGAAGAGGTTGGCGGCCGGATTCCTCGGCGGAAGCGCCCTCGCCCTCGGCGCGATCGTCGGCTTCGCCAGCACGCGCGGGACATCGCCCGCCGACCTCTGGCATGCAGTCGTCGTCTTCCGCTACCACGCGTCGGCGCTCATCGGGTCGAACATCAGCGACGAGCGGGCCGATCGGCTGTTCCTCGTCATCGAGGCATTCTTCGTCAGCGGATGCGGCGTCGTCCTCGTGGTCTTGGCCCCCATCGTCGCGAACGCCGCGCGGCACCACCTCGAGCCCGCGCGATACCTGGCCTGGCCCACGATCGCGATGGCCGCGTGGGAGGTGATCGCGGCCGGCATCAGTGGCAGCTACTGGCTGCACTACATCACCGGTCTGATTCCGGGTGTTGTCCTGCTGGTCATCCTGGCGGCGCCGTTGGCGCGCTGGCGAACCTTCGTCGTCGCCGGGGTTGGTCTCGCGTTGGCCGTCAATGCTGGAGTCTGGGCGTACCGGATCACGGATCCGCCGCAATCGGCCGAGGACGCCCGCGTCTCGAACTACTTGCTGAGTCGTTCCGCCCCGGGCGACCGGGCCATCATCGGGTTCGGGCACCCCAACGTCTTGGCGGGCACCGGCTTGCGCAACCCGTACCCCTACATCTGGAGCCTTCCGATGCGCGTCCATGACCCTCACCTTCGCGAGGTCCGGCAGGTCCTGGCCGGGCCGGAGGCTCCGCGGTGGTTCGTCGTGCACAGCGACACACCCTTGTGGTGGAACGACGAGGCGAGCGACGAGCGGGACTACGTCAAGCGGCACTACGCGCAGCGGACCCAACTCGGCGAATGGCACATCTTCGAGCGCACCACTCGGCCGCGCCCGGACGCGAGGTAGATATGAGGTTAGGCTAACCTTTCCTCCGATCAAGGAGGAACCATGCGAAGCCCCATCACCCTCGCTGTCACGGCCCTCGCGCTCAGCCTGTCGCTGACGGCCTGCGGGACCACCGACGAGAAGGCGCCCGGGACGGCCACCGGCGGCCCAAAGCCGCTCTCTGCTGCCGAGAAGGCCCAGGTCGAGAAGGCAACCACGGAATACACGAAATGGGTTCAGGACGAGCTTGCCGGGCTCGTGAAGCAAACCGGTGAGTTCGTGGACGCAGTCAAGGCCGGCAACGACGACGAGGCGCGCGCCATCTACCCGAACGCACGCACGCGCTGGGAGCGCGTGGAGACCATCGCGGCCGAGTTCGGCGATCTGGACCCGGCGATCGACGCCCGTGAGGCCGGTCTCCAGGAAGGCGAGGAGTGGACTGGTTGGCATCGCCTGGAAAAGGATCTTTGGCCGGCCCGTGCCGAGAACTACACGCCACTGACCGACGCCGAGCAGGCCGAACTTGCCGACAAGCTGCTGGCCGACACCAAGGCCATCCAGAAGCAAGGCGAGGACCTGAAGCTCACGGCCACCGACATCGTGGAGGGCTCACAAGGCCTGCTTGAGGAGATCGCCGGCGGCAAGGTGACCGGTGAGGAGGAGTACTGGTCGCGGACCGACCTCTGGGACTTCCAGGCCAACCTCGATGGCGCCTGGAAGGGCTTTGAGCTCCTGGAGCCGGTCATCAAGGGCCGCGACGCCAAGCTCGCTGCCAAGATCAGCTACCAGTTCGGCGCCGTACAGGGTCTCTTGGACGCGACGAAGCGGGGCGACGAGTTCGTCACCTATGACAAGTTGACGAAGGAGCAGGTCAAGGCCATGTCCGATGCGGTCAATGCGCTCGGTGAGTCCATGGCCCAGGTCTCGGCGGTGCTGTGACGTCAGGCATCAGCCGGCGAGCGGCGATCGGCGCCGGCCTCGCCGCCGGTGCGGCCGGTGTGCTGGTGGGTCGGGAGGTCATCCCGGCCCACCAGCGCCGCTCCGAGACGTACTCGCTGCGAGGAGCGCACCAGCCCGGCATCACCACCGAGATGCAGAATCACCTGCACTTCGCGTCGTTCGATGTCACGACGAGGTCCCGCCACGAGCTGGAGCAGATGCTCATGGCATGGACCGTCGCCGCGGAGCGGATGATGTCCGGCCAGCCGGCCGGACCGGTCGGGCCGGTCGGGGGGCGGCCCGAACTGGCGCCGGACGACACCGGCGAGGCCATGGAACTGGACACGTCGAACCTCAGCATCACCGTCGGGTTCGGGCCGGGGCTCTTCCGCGACCGAAAGGGCAGGGACCGCTTTGGTCTCGCCCAGCGCCAGCCCGAAGCCCTGCGCCCGCTCCCCCGCTTCCCACTCGACCAGCTCACTCCCGGAGCCTCCGGTGGGGATCTGTGCGTCCAGTCTTGTGCCGACGATCCGCAGATCGCCGTACATGCTGTTCGCAACCTGACTCGAATCGGGTTCGGCACCGTCGGGATGCGCTGGTCGCAGCATGGGTTTGGTCGCAGCTCCGCCACCACGCCGGGCCAGACGACGCCGCGCAACCTCATGGGGTTCAAGGACGGCACCGCGAACATCCGCTCGGACGAGACCGAGGAGCTGGACAAGCACGTGTGGGTCGCGCCGTCCGACGACCGCGCTGGCGCCTGGCTCGGTGGTGGCTCCTACCTGATCACCCGGCGGGCCATGATCACAGTCGAGCTCTGGGACCGGCAGAAGCTCCGCGACCAGGAGGAGTTCATCGGCCGGACCAAATCCGAGGGCGCGCCCTTAACCGGGCGCACGGAGTTCGATGAGCCCGACTTCCGGGCGATGGCCGCCGGCGAGCCGGTGATTCCGGAGGATGCCCACGTTCGCGTGGTCCACCCGACCCACCACGGGGGCGCCCGCATGCTGCGCCGCGGATACAACATCGCCGACGGCACGAACGAGATCGGCCGGATGGACGCCGGGCTGTTCTTCATCGCCTTCGTGCGCGACCCGGCCAAGCAGTTCATCCCGATCCAGAAGGCGATGGTGAAGAGCGACATCCTGATGGAGTACCTGCGCTTCACCCAGCAGTCGATCTTCGCCGTTCCGCCAGGCATCGCCGACGGCCAGTCGATTGGGCACGCGCTGTTCAAGCGGGGCTGACCACGACCCCTGACTCCGGTCCGACGTACCGTGACAAGCAGATCGGCACGTCAACTGCGAAGGAGATCCCATGGTCAAGCCCATTCCCGACGGATACCCACGCGTCGCGCCGTACCTGATCGTCGACGGCGCGGCCGAGGCGATCGAGTTCTACTCGTCCGTCCTGGGCGCATCTCAACGCGGCGACCGGATGGAAATGCCCAATGGCAAGATCGGCCACGCCGAACTCGAGCTGGGCGACTCGCTCATCATGCTTGCCGACGAGAACCCCGAGTGGGGAGCCCTCGGCCCACGCACGGTGGGTGGCACGCCCGTGACCGTTCACGTGTACGTCGAGGATGTCGACGATGTGTTCGGTAAGGCCGTGGCGTCGGGTGCGACCGAAGTGCAGCCGGTCACCAACCAGTTCTACGGCGATCGGTCCGGCGGGTTCGAGGATCCGTGGGGCCACCGGTGGAACGTGGCAACGCACGTCGAGGACGTACCGCCCGAAGAAATGGCCGAACGCGCCCAGGCGGCGATGTCCTAACGGTAGGTCACCAGCGAGCGGTCGTGCTCCAGGTGACTGTGCTCGTTGTACGTCGACAGCGTGATGCCGGAGCGGCCGGCTACGAGCTTGGTCACGGCCGCATTGACGGCCACGCGGTTGAGCTGCACCCAAAGTGAAGCGTCGCCGGCCAGCAGGCGGGACGCCACGAGGCCGATCGGTCCGCCGGAGCTGACGACAACCACCGTTCCCTCGGCCTCGTTCGCAGTGCGCCGCAGCGCTGCGTCGACGCGCTCGCTGAAGGCCGGGAAGGACTCCTCGTAGTCGTCGTCGGCGTCCCCGCCGGTCCAACGCTGCGTGGCCTCCTCGAACAGGGCCTGAAAGCGCGCCCGGCGCTCGGACGGCCGCGTTCGGGCGTAGTCGGCGAACAACAGCACGCGGGACTTGTACATCGGCCGGTGCACCTGCATGACGTGCTCGAAGTTGAACTCGTCCCATCCGTCATCAACGACGAGCTCGGGGCCGGCGCTCGAGCCCAGCCCTTCGAGGATTCCGTCAACCGTCTCGGCATGCCGCCTCAGGCCACCGCACACCACTCGGGTCGGGGCGACGCCCCGCGCGGCGAGCGCGGCGCCCACGATGCGTGCCTGCTCGTGGCCGCGCTCGGACAGCGCGTCGTAGTTCCGCTTGCCGAACGACGCTTGACCATGCCGGACGAGAAGCAGGACGCTCACGCAACCCCCCGGATGATCTGCCGCGCCCGCCGGTGAAGCACGTGGGAGGCGAACCAGAAGTTCTTGAACCGCGGGTTGGTCGTCTGCTTGTGGTGGTAGCGGTAGTAGATCTGCTGAAGGATCACCGCCAGCCTGAACATGCCGAACGCTTCGTAGAAGGCCCACTCGCGGTCGGTGAGTTCGAACCCCATCCGCCGGCAGTAGTAGTCCACAACGTCGCGACGACTCAGCATCCCAGGCAGGTTGGACGGCTGCATCCGGAACAGTTGCAGGAAGCGCGAGTCACCAGCCTCGATCCAGTACGACATCGTGCTGCCCAGGTCCATCAGCGGGTCACCGACCGTGGCCATCTCCCAGTCCAGCAGCGCGACCGGCCTGGTCGGGTCGCTCGGATCGAAGACGATGTTGTCGAGCCGGAAGTCGTTGTGGATGAGAGCGCTCCCCCGGTCGGCTGGCTGATTGTCATCGAGCCACGCGATGACCTTCGACCACGACGGGACGTTCCACGTCTTGGCCTTCTCGAACCGTGCGATCCAGCCGCCGACCTGACGCGCGACGTATCCCTCGCCCTTGCCGAGTTGATCGAGGCCGGCGTCCGCCGGGTTGACCGAATGGAGATCAACCAGCAGATCCAGGACGTTCAGGCAGAGCCGATGGACCTGCTCGGTCGTGAGGTCGATGCCCAGGTCCTTGCGTGGGATGTGTCCGGCGACCCGTTCCATCACGTAGAACTCCGAGCCGATGACCGACTCGTCGTCGCAGAGCGCGACCATCGGCGCGACGTAGGGAAACACCGGCGCAAGCGCCGCCTGGATCCGGTACTCCCGGCCCATGTCGTGCGCGCCCTTGGCCTTGGTGCCCGCGGGCGGACGCCTCAGGATGAGGTCCTGCTGCGGGTAACGCAGCAGGTAGGTCAGGTTCGAGGCGCCCCCGGAGAACTGCTGGACCTCCGGGAGCCCGTCGCCCCAACCGGACGCCTCGGCATGGGCGCGCAACCAGGTGTCGACCGCGGCGACGTCGAACGCGTCCTCATCTCGGACGACCCGTGCGCCAGCTACCTGCCCCTCAGATGACACCGTCACATCAGCTTCCGGACGACGCCCATCGGCGCGTTCTTGAGCACGAACCCGAAGGGCACCCACGGCCAAGCCGGCACCAGTGCCTTCTCCTTCCGCTTCTCAATCGCGTTGACCATCGAGCGCACGCCGGTGGGCGTATCCACCATGAACTTCGTCTTCTGGGCGACCTTCTCGTTCATCTCCGACCGGATGTATCCGGGGTAGATGATCGAGACGTCGATGCCCTTGGCCTTGACGTTCTCGTTGAGCAGTCCTTCGGCGAGCGCCGCGACGCCGGCCTTGGTCGCCGCGTACGTGGTGATGGTCTTGCGCATGCCGCGCATAGCGGAGACCGAGGAGATCATCACGAGATGCCCTGAGCCCTGCCCGCGGAAGATCTCCATCGCGGCCTCGGTCTGGGCGAGCGCGGCGACGAAGTTGGTCATGGCCGTCTGCTTGTTGGCGTCATACCGGCCGGTGCCGAGCGGGGCGCCCTTGCCGAGCCCGGCGTTGATGATGACGCGGTCGAGCGTCCCGAACTCGGCGGCGAATTCCTTGAAGACCCGGAACACGGCCTCATCGTCATTGACGTCCAGCGCCTTGAGCTCGACCCGGCGCTCCGGGTGGGCCGCGGTGATCTCGTTCCTCAGCGCCTCCAGCCGGTCGGTGCGCCGGGCACAGAGCCCGAGGTCGTAGCCCAGATCCGCGAACTGGCGCGCCATCTCCTCGCCGAGACCGGAGCTCGCGCCGGTGATCAGGATCGTTCCCCGACTAGCTGCACTGTTCATTGGTCTTCCTTCATCGATTCGGTGATGGCCTTGATGCGGGCGGCAAACCGTCGCTGCTCCCGGTCGTACACAGGACGCGCGAACCTCTTGGTCCAGACTGCCTTGCGTCCGGGCGCGTCCGGCTGGATCACCATACGGCGGGCGTCGATGCCCTTCATCACCTCAGCGGCGATCTGGTCTGCGCCATAAGGCGACTTCTCGATCAGCCGGGCGGCGATCTTGTCGACGGCAGCGTCCGAGCCGTTCAACGACGACGCCAGGTTGGTGCGAAAGAAGCCTGGGCACACGGCGGAGACCGCGATGTTCCACGGGCTCAGCTCGTAGCTCAGCGTCTCGCTGAGGGCAACCACACCCGCCTTGACCGCGGTGTACGACGCCATTCCCGGTGGATGGACCAGACCGGCGAGGCTGGCGGTGTTGACGATGTGGCCACTCCGCTGGCTCTTCATCATGGGAACGAACATCTGGCAACCACGCACGACACCGAGCAGATTGATGTCGATCACGCCCTGCCACTCGGCCAGGCTGACGACGTCGATGCGTCCGCCCGTTGCGATTCCGGCGTTGTTGACCAGCACGTCGAGCCCGCCGAACTCGGCCTCGACCCAAGCGCGAGCCGCCGCCCAGTCGGTGTCCGACGTGACGTCGAGGCGCAGGTAGTCAGCACCCGGGGGCGGGCCGAACTCGTCGGGAAGATCGGTGACGAGGACGCGATCGCCGCGATGCAGGAACTCAGCGACCAGCGCCGCCCCGAGTCCCGACGCACCGCCGGTGACAAGGACGCGCCTGCTCACCGTTCGTGCCCGTACTTCATGAGCTCGAGCCGAGCGATGAGGCCAAGATGCACCTCGTCGGGCCCGTCCGCGAAGCGCAAGGAGCGTGCGCCGGTCCAGGCTGCGGCCAGCGGGAAGTCATCGGTGAGCCCGGCGCCGCCGTGGATCTGCATGGCGAAATCGATGATGTCCAAAGCCATCTGCGGTGCAGCGACCTTGATCTGCGAGACCTCGCTGATCGCGTTCATGGGGCCGCCGGCGTCCAGCTTCCAGGCGGCATTGAGTACGAGCAAGCGCGTCGAGTCGATCGCGATGCGGGCCTTCGCCACGCGCTCCCGGTTGCCGCCGAGGTTGATCAACGGCTTGTTGAAGGCGACCCGGTCGGTTCCGCGCTGGATGGCCAGCTCGAGGGCCTTCTCCGCGAGTCCGATCAACCGCATGCAGTGGTGGACGCGACCGGGGCCGAGCCGTCCCTGTGCGATCGCGAACGCCTCCCCGGGCCCGCCGATGAAGTTGGTGACCGGCACCCGGACGTTCGTCAGCGACACCTCGCCGTGTCCATGTGGCTCGTCGAAGTAGCCCATCGTGGTGAGCATGCGCTCGACCTTGACGCCAGGGGTGTCGCGCGGCACGAGCACCATCGAGTGCCGCCGGTGCCGGTTTGCCTCGGGATCGGTCAGGCCCATCACGATGAAGATCTCGCAATCCGGATGACCCACGCCCGTGGAGAACCATTTACGGCCGTCGAGCACGATCTCGTCGCCATCGACGACGGCCGTCAGCTCCATGTTGGTCGCATCGGAGGAGGCGACTCCCGGCTCGGTCATAAGGAAGGCGCTGCGAATCCGGCCATCGAGCAGGAGGTCGAGCCACTGGTCCTTCTGCTCCTGGGAGCCGTACTTGAGCAGGACCTCCATGTTGCCGGTGTCGGGCGCATTGCAGTTGAAGACGTAGGGCGCGATGAACGACCGGCCCATCAGCTCGGCGAGCGGGGCATAGTCGACGTTCGACAGCCCAGTGCCGCCACGGGTGTCGTAGCGCTCGGCATACGGTCCCTCGTGGCCGGCCGGAAGGAAGAGGTTCCAGAGGCCAAGGGCTCTCGCCTTGGACCGAAGCTCGGTCATCACCGGCAGCTCCAGCCAGTTCTCGCCGTCGCCGGCGTCGCGACGTCGCTTGATCTCGGCGAAGTACTCGGCCTCGATGGGTTCGATCTCGGTCTCGATGAAGTCCTTGACCAGCACCGCGAGTTCCTGCGCGCGTTCAGAGGGTGCGAAATCCATGGGCTTGACTATGCCACAGTTGTTGAGCAATGCTCAATAGCGTGAGTGACGTCACCCGCACCCGGCTCAGCCCGGATGACCGACGCCGCCAATTGCTGGGTATCGGGCTGCGGATGCTGGTCGACAAGCCCATCCAGGACTTGTCTCTCGACGCCGTCGCGAGCGAAGCGGGCATCTCGCGCAGCCTGCTGTTCCACTACTTCCCCACCAAGACCGACTATTACGACGCCGTCATCGGCGCGGCCGTCCGCCGCGTCATGCGCAACGTCGCCCCGGACGAAGGCGTCGACACAGAAGCTGCCTTGCGTCACTTCATCGAGCGGTTCTATGCCCAGATCGAACGGCGGCGCACGTTCTATCTCGCGCTGGTGTTCGGCAACGGCACGATCTCGCTCGGCAGTGAAGGCGTCGACTCGCTGCGCATGACCGCGGCACGTCGGATCATCGATGCACTGGGCCAGGACGACGCCGCGCTGCCCGCGGTCCACGGCTGGGTGGCCTACGTCGAGGACCGCGCTCTGCAGTGGTCCGGTCGGCCGAAGTCAGAGCGCGCGCCGCTTGACGCTGAGGTCGAACGGTGCGCTCGGGCCTTCCATGTGCTGGTGGAGATCGAGGGCAGCTGAGCGCAGGATCCACGTCGGTGGCGACGCCCCGAAGGATCGTCGGTCCGCTCAAACCCGCACAGACCCGCCTAATCTGGTCGGAGCTTGCCTCCTCACTTCCCCAAGGATGGTGCTCCCCATGAATCACGCCCTGCGCCGTTGCGGGCGCGCCACCGCCGTGGTCGGAGCCGTCGGCGCGATCGCCGTGATCGCGGCGACGACCACATCGACGTCGGCGGTCGCGCCCGCCGCCAGCCCGACAGCGACTCCGACAGCGACGCATGCGCCGATCAATCTCGGCCTGATCAGTCGCCTCACCAGCTCCCGCGTCACCGAGTC
>DATFFJ010000235.1:0-8558 GCA_035250065.1 Aeromicrobium sp.
GATTCGCACGACATGTTCGGCGTCTTCAAGAAGCAGTTCGTGTTCGCGCTGCTGGGACTGGCCGGGGGTTTCATGGCCGCCCGCTTGCCCCTGACCGTTCTGCGACGCCTCATCACCCCGGCCCTGGTCATCATCGTCGCCCTAATCATCGCCACGTACACACCGATGGGCATGGAGATCAACGGCAATCGGAACTGGCTCCACCTCGGGCCTGGCCTCCAGGTTCAGCCCTCTGAGTTCGCCAAGCTCGCGGTGGTGCTGTGGACCGCGAACCTCTATGCGCGGCGTCCGCCGGTGGGCCCCAAGCAGATGATCCTGCCGATGGTTCCGGTGACGCTCGCCGTCGCCGGCCTGGTCGTCTTCCAGGATGACCTCGGAACGGCGTTGGTCATCCTCGCGGTCATCGTCGGGATGCTGTGGGTGGCCGGCCTGCCGGGCCGCTACATGGGTGTCGTCCTGGCCGGCCTGGGCGTGGTGTGCATCTACTTCGTGGCGACCGCTCCACATCGCGTCGCCCGACTGTTGAACTACCTGAACCCGTCGTCCGACCCGGACAACACGGGCTACCAGGCCATCCATGCATTCATGGGATTTGCCCGAGGCGGATTCTGGGGGGTCGGCTTGGGCGGCAGTCGGCAGAAATGGGGGTCCCTGCCCGAGGCGCACACCGACTTCATCCTGGCGATCATCGGCGAGGAGCTCGGGCTGTTCGGCAGCCTCGTCGTGTTGATGCTCTTCGCACTCTTCGCGGTGGCCGGCATCCGAGTGGCGATGCGCACCAAGGATGCTTTCGTGCGCTACGCCGCGGCGGGCATTGTGATCTGGATCCTGTCGCAGGCGATGATCAACATGGGCATGGTTCTTGGGCTGCTGCCGGTCATCGGTATTCCGCTCCCGCTCATCTCGGCGGGGGGCTCCAGCCTGTTCGCGACCTTGGTGGCGTGCGGAATCCTGTTGAACTGCGCCACGACCGAGCCGGGCGCGCGTGCCGCCCTTGATGCGAGCCGGGCGCGGCGCCGGCGACGGGCCGCGGCGAGGAAGCGCTGACCGTGCGAGTTCTCCTCGCTGGCGGTGGCACGGCCGGCCATACGTCACCACTGCTCGCGACGGCCGCGGTGCTGTCCGATCGCGGCGTCGAGGTTGTGTGTCTTGGCACGCCCAAGGGCCTGGAAACGACGCTGATCCCGCAGGCCGGTTACCCGTTGGAGTTGGTCCCGGCGGTCCCGTTGCCGCGCCGTCCGGGTGCCGACCTGGCCAAGCTGCCGATCCGGCTTCGGCGCACCATTGCCGCGACGCTCGACGTGCTCGATCGCATCCGGCCCGACGTCGTCGTCGGCTTTGGCGGTTATGTCTCGGTCCCGGCCTACCTGGCCGCGCGTCGTCGAGGCCTGCCGATCGTCGTGCACGAGGGAAACGCCCTTCCCGGCGTCGCCAACCGGCTGGGGGCCCGATTCGCCACCGTCGTCGCGACCAGCTTCCCCAACACGCCGCTCGAGGGCGGCACGTACATAGGCCTCCCCATTCGTCGGCAGATCTCTACTCTCGACCGGGCCGCGAGCCAGGCCGAGGGACGGGCCCACTTCGGGCTCGACCCCGACCGTCCGACCCTGCTGGTGACCGGAGGGTCCCAGGGTGCGCGCCGGCTCAACCTCGCGGTGGCAGCAGCGGCCCGAGACCTGGCCGACGCCGGTATCCAGGTACTGCACGCCGCCGGTCGTCCAGAGGAAGCCCAGGTGGACCTTCGTCCGGACGACCCGCCCTACGTCGTGCGCTCCTTCATCGACCGCATGGATCTCGCCTACGCGGCGGCCGATCTCATCGTGTGTCGTGCCGGCGCCAACACGGTGACTGAAGTGGCCGCGGTCGGCTTGCCAGCGGTCTTCGTGCCATTGCCCATCGGCAACGGCGAGCAGGACCACAACGCTCATCCCGTCGTCCAAGCCGGCGGTGCGTTGCTCATCGATGACGAGGCTCTGACACCGGAGTGGATCGATCGCGCGCTCGTGCCGCTGGCGACGTCGCCGCAGCGGCTGGATGCGATGTCGGCGGCAGCGTCCGCCATCGTCCGGCGCGATGCCGACCTTCGCCTGGCCGATCTGATCGAGGACGCAGTCGCGGCCAGGAGCCGGACGCCGTGAGTTTTCCCGTTCCCGATCGCATCCTCCCGGTCGACGAACTCCGCCGCGTTCACTTCATCGGCATCGGCGGTGCCGGCCTGTCGGCCATCGCGCGACTCATGAACGAGTCCGGCGTGGCGGTCTCCGGCAGCGACGCCCACGACTCGGACGTGCTTGCCGCCCTTCGGGCCGAGGGCATCACATGCTTCGTCGGTCACGCCGCCGGCCAGGTGGCCGGCGCCGACACCGTGATCGCATCGACCGCGGTGCGCGACGACAACCCGGAAGTGGTCGAGGCGCGCCGGCTCGGTCTGCGGCTGTGGCCCCGCTCGGCCGGCTTGCGGGCCGTCATGATCGGTCGTCGCACGTTGGCCGTCGCCGGAACGCACGGCAAGACCACCACCACGGCGATGTTGACGTACGCCTTGCGTGCGGCCGGTGATGATCCGACGTTCGCCATCGGCGCGGAGGTTGCCGGGCTGGGCACCAATGCCCACCTTGGTTCGTCGCAGCTGATGGTGGCCGAAGCTGACGAAAGCGACGGGGCATTCCTCGTCTACCGGCCGGCCGGCGCCATTGTCACGAACGTGGACGCCGACCACCTCGACGTCTGGGGCGACGCTGCGTCGTATGCAGCCGCCTTCGCACGGTTCGCCGAGACGGTGGGGGAGTTCCTCGTTGTCGGCGTCGACGACCCTGGTGCGCGGCACCTGTCCGAGACCGCACGCAGCCGCGAGCTGCGGGTGATCACCAGCGGCTTCGCCGACGACGCCCACGTGCGGGGTGTCGGCGTGCGCATCGAAGACGGCCGCACCCGGCTGACCGCGACCTATCTCGGCGAGCCGCTCGCCGAACTCGACCTCGCCGTGCCGGGTGAGCACTATGCGCAGGATGCGCTCGCGGCGTTCGCCACCGGGCTCGCTCTGGGGTTTGCGGCGGCTGACCTGGCGCGCGGATTGGGCGAGTATTCCGGCGCTCGGCGTCGCATGGAATCGCTGGGTGAGGCCGGCGGCGTCCGCGTCTACGACTCCTACGCCCACCATCCGACGGAGATCGCTGCCGACGTCGCGGCCGGACGCGCACTCGCCGGCGCCGGCCGCCTCGTCGTCGTGTACCAACCGCACCTGGTCAGCCGAACCCGCGAGCTCGGGACACAGATGGGCGAGGCGCTGAGCGCCGCGGACGCTGTCTACGTCGCCGATCTGTACATCGCCCGCGAGGATCCGGACCCCGCCGTCTCGTCGGCCCTGGTCGTCGATGCCATCTCGGGGCCGCCCGCCAGCCTCGCCGGTCCGGTCGACGGCGTGGCATCTCTTGTCGTGCCCGACCTCCAGCCGGGAGACCTCGTGCTGACGCTGGGTGCTGGCGATGTGACCACGATCGGTCCGCAGATCCTCGCTCTTCTCGGCCGTACGGGGCTCGGCGAGTCGCCGTGAGCCAAGAACTCTTCGACAAACGGCGTCGAGCCGAGAAGTGGCGCAGGGTCCGCCGCTGGATGCTGGGCATCCTCGCGGTGGGGCTCGTCGCCGGCGCGGTGTGGCTGGTCTGGTTTTCGACCGTGCTCGTGGCGACCGACGTCGAGGTTGAGGGAATGACCACCCTGCGCGGTGACACCATCATCGAGCAGGCTGACGTTCCCTTGGGCGTCCAGCTGGCGCGCCTCGACACCGTCGCGATTGAGACTCGGGTGGCGCGGATGGAACGCATCGACAAGGTGGAGGTCCTGCGCCGCTGGCCCAACACCGTGCTCATCTCGGTCAAGGAGCGAGTTCCGGTCGGTTGGGTCGTCTCCGAGGGGGCGATCCGGTACGTCGACCGCAACGGCATCGACTTCCGGACGGTGTCGCGCGAGCCGGAGAGGCTGCTGGAGATCCGGATCGAGACGGTCGACCCGCTCACCCGACAGCAGGCCCTCGAAGCCGTCGCGCGCGTTATCACGTATCTGCGCTCGGAGGCGCCTGACCTCTTCCTCCAGATCCAGTATGTGTCGGCCGCGACCCAAGACTCGGTCCAGCTGCGACTGACCGAGAAGCGCACGGTCGTGTGGGGGAGTGCGGAGCAGAACGAGGAGAAGGCGGTCGTCCTCCGCCCGCTGCTGAAGGTCGACGCTGAACGCTATGACGTCAGCGCTCCTGAATTGCCGACGACGAAGAGCGACGACGACAAGAACTAGCGATCCGCCGCGGCGTGTCGCCGGTGTGTTGGAGGGGTCCGCGCCTACCTTCGCCTATAACGACAGGTTGACATAACTATAACGGTCAACTTGAGGCTTAGGGTTCAGAACTCGACGTACAACAGGGACAAAGGGGTCGGACATGGCGGTTCAAAATTACCTCGCCGTGATCAAGGTGGTCGGCATCGGCGGCGGCGGTGTCAACGCGGTCAATCGGATGATCGAGGTCGGGCTCAAGGGCGTTGAGTTCATCGCGATCAACACCGACGCGCAGGCGCTCCTCATGAGTGACGCTGACGTCAAGCTCGACGTCGGTCGCGACTCGACGCGTGGATTGGGGGCGGGCGCCAACCCCGAGATCGGCAAGCGCGCCGCCGAAGATCACGCCGAGGAGATCGAGGCCGCGCTCCGCGGGGCTGACATGGTCTTCGTGACCGCCGGCGAGGGCGGCGGAACCGGCACCGGTGGCGCTCCGGTGGTCGCTCGGATCGCGCGGTCGCTCGGCGCCCTGACCATCGGCGTCGTCACTCGTCCCTTCAGCTTCGAGGGCCGCAGCCGATCCGTCCAGGCCGACAACGGCATCCAGGCTCTGCGCGAAGAGGTCGACACGCTGATCGTGATCCCCAACGATCGCCTGCTGTCCATCAGTGATCCCAACGTGAGCCTCCTCGACTCGTTCCGCCAAGCCGACCAAGTGCTGCATCAGGGCGTCTCCGGCATCACCGACCTGATCACGACGCCGGGCCTGATCAACCTCGACTTCGCCGACGTCAAGTCCGTCATGTCCGACGCCGGCTCGGCCCTGATGGGCATCGGTTCAGCTCGCGGCGAGCACCGCGCGGCCGTCGCTGCCGAGATGGCCGTGTCGAGTCCGCTGCTGGAGGCGTCGATTGAAGGGGCTCGCGGCGTCCTCGTCTCGGTCGCCGGTGGCTCCGATCTTGGGCTCCACGAGATCAACGAGGCGCTGGGACTCATCCACCAGGCGGTCGACCCGGAAGCGAACATCATCTTCGGCGCTGTCATCGACGACGCCCTGGGCGACGAGGTGCGTGTCACGGTCGTGGCCGCCGGGTTCGACGGTGGTGAGCCGAAGACCCGCGACATCTCGCAGCCGGCGTTGCTGCGTGACGAGATGGTGCCGTCGACGGAAGCGGCGGACTCGTACCTGGACGATGTGGAGCCGCGCGAGCCCATCACGGTTCCGGCCGGTCGCGTCGAGTACGGCGACGATCTCGACATCCCGGACTTCCTGCGATGAGTGGGGTTACCCCCAGCGCCAGAGGCGCGTGGGGGAGGTTTACCGGGCTCCCGCTAGCGTTCTTGCGTGTTCGCACATCAGGTCGCTGGAGCAACTGAACTCTGGTTCACCGAGGCGGGCGACGGTGATCTGACCGACCCGGCCGTCGTCGCGCAGCTGCGCAAGGGCCTGAACGTCGATGCCATCGCCACCATGCGTCAGGTCCATGGTGCGGATGTGGCTTGGGCGATGCCTGGCCTTGTGCCCGAGGCCGACGCACTGCTGACCTACACGCCCGATCTCGCCGTCCTCGTTCGTGTCGCCGATTGCCTCCCGATCGTGTTGACCACTGAGGAACGCGACACCACAGGTGTCGTGCATGCCGGGCGCAAAGGCTTGGTCGCCGGCGTCGTTCCGGCGGCGGCGCAGATCCTGCTGGAGCGCGGACGAGGTCCGGTGACCGCGTGGATCGGTCCGCACATCTGCGGCCGGTGCTACGAGCTGGACGTGGCAACGGCCGGTGAGATTGCCGCTGCCGTTCCCGCTGCTGCTTCCACGACGAGGGCAGGTACTCCGGCTGCCGACATCGGCGCCGGGGCGACGGCGCAGCTTGAGGAACTCGGCGTCACCGTGCACCACGTCGGCGGCTGCACGCTCGAAGACGAGCGATTCTTCTCGTATCGCCGCGATGGCACGGCGCAGCGGCAGGGCGCTCTCGTGGTGCTTCGATGACCCGGCGAGAGCAGCTGGCGGAGAACCTCCGTGTCGTCGAGCAGCGCATCGCAGCTGCGTGTGTCGCCGCTGGGCGCAGCCCTGAGGACGTCACCCTCATCGTCGTGACCAAGACCTATCCGGCCTCCGACGTCGACCTGTTGGTCGAGTTGGGTGTGACCGACATCGGCGAGAACCGCCATCCCGAAGCGGAGCGGAAGCTGGTCGATCTCTCCGGGCCGGCACCGCGCCTGCATTTCATCGGAGGTCTCCAGACCAACAAGGCGAGCGCGGTGGCGCGCTACGCCGACGTGGTGCAGAGCATCGACCGCAACCGGCTGGTGCAGGCACTCTCGCGCGGAGCCGAGCTCGCCGGACGTGAACTCGGCTGCTTGGTCCAGGTCGACTTCGGCGACTCGGGAGGGATCGGACGATCCGGCGTCGCGCCGGAGCAGGCGGAGGCCTTGGCCGACCTGGTGGCCGCGTCCCCGGGGCTGCGGCTGGAGGGAGTCATGACCGTGGCGCCGTTGGGTGAGGACCCGCGGACCAGCTTCGACACGCTGGTGAGCATCAGCGAGAACGTGCGACGCCAGCACCCGGCGGCGACGGTCATCTCGGCCGGCATGACCGACGACTTTGAACAGGCCATTCAATCCGGTGCGACACACCTGCGTGTCGGCCGTTTGATCCTCGGGGAGCGGGTTTTGCTCCGGTAATGTCGCGAACGGTAGGACTGCCTGACCCAACGGAGACGACACATGGCTGGCGCAATGCGGAAGATGGGCGAGTACCTCGGCCTGGTTGAACAAGCCGACTACGACGAGTACGACGACGAGCCGTCGGTCGTCGTGCCAGTCACGCGTGACGTGGAGCCTCGTCCCGCCCGAACGGTCAATGCCCGCGGCCCGGTGTCACACCTCGATGAGCACCGGCGCCCCCGTGCGATGTCCCCCTCTGCATTGAGCCGTATCGAGACGGTGACCCCACGCGCCTACAACGACGCCCGCACGGTCGGTGAGCACTTCCGCGAGGGCGTGCCCGTCATCATGAACCTCTCCGAGATCTCGGACTCGGAGGCCAAGCGCCTGGTGGACTTCGCCGCAGGCCTCGTGTTCTCCGCGCATGGGTCCATCAATCGGGTGACGGCCAAGGTGTTCCTGCTCTCGCCGGCTGGCATCGAAGTCACGGACGAGGACAAGCAGCGCATCGCGGCGGGCGGCTTCTACGACCAGCACTGATGGCTATCGTCGGGGAGTTCATCCTCTTCATCACCTGGGTTGCCGTCCTCGTCCTGCTGGCTCGGTTCATCATTGACTGGGTTCAGCTCTTGGCCCGTTCGTGGCGTCCCACCGGCATCGTTGCGGCGCTGTGCGAGGCGATCTTCACCATCACCGACCCGCCCATGCGCGCGGTTCGCGGCGTGATTCCGCCGATACGGATGGGCGGCGCGATGCTGGATCTGTCGCCGATGGTGCTGCTGATCGGCATCTACATCGTGCAGATTCTGGTGCGCGCGACGATGCTCTGACCGGGGTACGTCCCGCGTGAGCGGGAGCGTTTTCGCGGCCGCAGCCGGACGCATGTGGCAGATGTCAACGATCACGGAGTACGGTAGACCCTCACCGTTCTTACGCACACCTGCATCAACTGAGGAGATCACTCATGCCGCTGACGCCCGAGGACGTGCGCAACAAGCGATTCACTCCCGTCCGCCTCCGCGAAGGCTATGACATGGGCGAGGTGGATCAGTTCCTCGATGAAGTCGAGGCTGAACTCGAACGCCTGACCGTCGAGAACGAAGAGCTCCGTGCCAAGGTCGCCGCGGCTTCCACCGGTGAGGCGACCGGCATCATCCCGGCTGTCACCCCACCGACCCCCGCTCCGGCCGTTGAGGTCATCCGCGAGCCCGAGCCGGTACGCGAGCCCGAGCCGGCGTTGCTGGCGCCTGCTCCCGCGCCGGCGGCTGCGGCACCGACCATTGGGGATGCCTCTGCGGCGGCCGCCCGCCTGCTCGAGATCGCCTCGGCCAACGCCGACCAGCTCATGGACCAGGCACGGGAAGAGGCCGACCGCATCGTCGGCGAGGCCCGCTCGAAGGCCGAGCGCATCACGAACGAGGCCCGGGGCAAGGCTGACCGACTCGAGACCGACGCCCGAATCCGGGCGCAGAAGCTCGATGATGAGACCAATGAGCGTCGCCAGCAGGCGGTCGCCACGATCGAGCGGGAGCGCTACGAGCTGCAGCGCGAGATCGAGCATCTGCGCGCGTACGAACGTGAGTACCGTGCTCGCCTCAAGAACTACTTCCAGAGCCAGCTCG
>DATFFJ010000236.1:0-15863 GCA_035250065.1 Aeromicrobium sp.
GTCGCCGAACACGGCGACGAACGCCGCGCCACCACGCGCATCTTCGGATCGGCTCCCGGTTCATACGGAGCCGGCATCCTGCAGGTCGTCGAGTCCGGCACCTGGCGCGACGACTCCGACCTCGCCGAGGTCTACACCGCATGGGGAGGCTTCGCCTACGGACGCGGGCTCGACGGTCGTCCGGCGGCGGACGACATGCGGGCCAACTACCGGCGCATCCAGGTCGCGGCCAAGAACATCGACACCCGCGAGCACGACATCGCCGACTCCGACGACTACTTCCAGTACCACGGCGGGATGATCGCGACCGTGCGTGCGCTGACCGGCGCCGACCCGAAGGCCTACGTCGGCGACTCGACGACGCCCGATGCCGTCCGCACCCGCACGCTCGCCGAGGAGACAGCCCGCGTCTTCCGCGCTCGCGTGGTCAACCCGCGCTGGATCGGTGCGATGCAGCGGCACGGCTACAAGGGCGCGTTCGAGTTGGCCGCGACGGTCGACTACCTTTTCGGGTTCGACGCGACCGCCGGAGTCGTCCACGACTGGATGTACGAGAAGCTCGCGCAGGAGTACGTCCTCGACGAGGAGACGCAGGCGTTCATGCGCCAGTCGAACCCGTGGGCCCTGCGCGGGATTGTCGAGCGCCTGAGCGAGGCTGCCGATCGCGGGCTCTGGGAGGAGCCCGACCCGGAGATTGTCGCCGCGATGCGGCAGGTGTACCTCGAGCTCGAAGGCGATCTGGAGGACCGGTGAGCGGCGAAAGCGTCCAGCATGTGCGGATCGTCGGCATCGGCTGTGGACATCCGGACCAGCTGACGGTCGAGGCCGTCGATGCGCTCAAGTCCGCGGATTTCGTCATCGCAGCGCGCAAGCGGGCAGACGATCCGCTGCTCGCCGCCCGTCAGGCGATCGTCGAACGGCATGCGCCCGGCCTTGAGCTCGTCGAGGTCGATGACCCCGAGCGTGATCGTTCGGCAGAGTCGACCACGACGAAGGACGGATATGAAGGCGCCGTCGCCGATTGGCATGACGCGCGCGCCGAGCGCTACGAATCGGTCTTGACCGAGCGGACCGGGAACGCCGTCTTCCTGGTGTGGGGGGATCCAGCCTTCTACGACTCGACGATCCGGATCGTGGAGCGCATCCTCGACCGCGGCAATCTTGTGTTCTCGTGGGACGTCGTTCCCGGCATCTCCGCGCTGCAACTCCTCGCGGCTCGGCACCGCATCGTCCTGCATGAGGTCGGCCAGCCGATCCTGGTGACGACCGGACGGCGGCTGCGCGAGGCCGTCGATGGCGGCGCGGAGAACATCCTCGTCATGCTCAGCGCCTCGGTCGACCTGACCGGCCTCGACGACTGGCACGTCTGGTGGGGGGCGAATCTCGGCACCGACTCCGAGTACCTCATCACCGGCCGCGCCGGCGATGCCGCCAGCGGAATCGCTGCCGCGCGTGAGCGCGTGAAGGCCGAATCCGGCTGGGTGATGGACGTCTACCTGCTTCGGCGCCCGGCCTAGGCCTTCTTCAGCCGGCCGATCACCCCGTCGATGTCGCGCTGCAGCATGTCTCGACGGACGAAGTGCGCGCCGGGCAGCTCGTACCACTCGTGCGGAATCCCCCGAGATGCCAGAATCCCGCGCCACTCGCGTTGGCCGTTTCGGACGAAAGTCTCGTTCACGTCCTGGTCGAGTCCGCAGACCATGAAGATGCGCTTGTTGAGGTAGCTGTTGATCCGTTCGACCGGGTTGTCGGCCGTAACGCGGCCCTGATCCCAGAACGGCTCGCCGTAGATCGTTCCGCCGTTCAGGTCGACCTTCGAGCTCTGGTTCGCCCAGTGGACGACCGCGCCGCCGTCGCGGCGCAGGCTGGCCGGCCCGGAGTGAGAACTGACGGACGCGAAGTGCCCGTAGTACTTCGCGGTGTATTTCAGCGCGCCGAAGCCGCCCATCGAGAATCCGCCGACAGCTCGGCCGTCGTACTCGGCATACGTGCGGAAGTTGGCGTCGACCCACGGGATCAGCTGGTTGATGTGGAAGTTCTCCCAGTTGCGAGGCCCGCTGTAGGAGGTCTTCGGGTTGCTGTACCAGCCGGCGGTGCCGCCATCGGGCATGACGACGATGAGCTTGCGGCCAGCGGTCAGGCCTCGGATGTCGTCCTCCATGTCGAACTTGCGGAAGTCCTGGGCGCCGCCGTGCAGCAGGTAGTAGACGGGGTAGCGCCGCGTCGTCGTCGAGTAGTAGTCGTCCGGCAGCAGGACATTGACGCCGGGCTGCCAGCCGATCTGGCTGGTCGAGAACCGGAAGTAGTTCATGCGGTCGAAGACGGCCTGATCGGTGATGGTCAGCCCGAAGCCGTTGCCCGCGGCGCTCGCCGGTCCGGTCAAACCGACCGAGCCAAGCGCACCGAGTGCGGCGGCCCCGCCGGCGAGCTTCAACAGGCTGCGCCGATCGAGCGTTCCGTTGACGTCCATGTGCTCCTCCGTGATTCCTGCGGTGAGCCAAATATCGGCGCCACCGACGGGCCGGGCCATGGCCGGGTGGGCCAAAGTGATTGTCATTTCGGGCCACGCGGAGTAGGACATGAGCGTGGTGGAGTGGTTCGACCGGCCTGCGGTGCCCGTGGCCTATGGCCTGCACATCGCCGAGGTCGCGGCGTCGTTCGGAGTCGGCCCGGAGCTGTTCGACGCCGCGGGGATCGCCCCAGACGCCATCGCCGACCCGGACGGTCGCCTCACCGCGATGCAGGCCGGCAGCCTGCTCCTCCGCGGGATGGAACTCACCGGCGAGCCGGGATTCGGCTACGAGATTGGGCTACGGAGCAGCCTGACGTCCCACGGTGTGATGGCCTTCGGCCTGTTGACGTCGGCCACGCTGCGGGACGCCATCGAGCTGGGCGTCGAGTACGGCCACGTCCGCCTCCCGATGCTGCAGTTGCAGCTCGTCGAGGACGGCGTTCAGGCTGGCGTCGACGTCCAGCAGACCTTTCCGGTCGGTGCAGTGCGCCAGTGCCTCTTCGACCTGTTCCTCGTGGGGCTGGCCCGGATGACACCCGCGCTGACCGGCCGCGCCATGGACACCGTCGAACTGTGGTTCGAGGGCCCCGAGCCCGAGCACTTCGCGCGCTACCGAGATCGTCTTCCGCCGGCGCGGTTCGGCACCGGCGTGAATCAGATCAGGTTCGCCGCCGAGTTTCTCGATCTTCCGTTCGACACCGCCAACGAGGTGGCATCGCAGGTGGCCCAGCAGCAGCTGGCCGGGGAGCTCACGCGGATCGGCCTGTCCGGCGAGGACCTCCTCGGGCGGGTGCGAGCCCAGCTGGCGGCCGGCGGATCCTTCGCGCTGATCGACGTCGCGCGGGCAATGCACGTTTCACCGCGGACACTCAAGCGCCGGTTGAGCGAGCACGGCGTCACGTTCCACGCGCTGGTATCCGACCTCCGCCGCGCCGAAGCGATGCGCCTCCTGCGCCACTCGGTCCTCACGGTCGAGCAGATCGGCGCCCAGTTGGGCTACTCGGATGCCGGAAACTTCTGTCGTGCTTTCAAGCGCTGGACCGGGACGACCCCCGGGGCGTTCCGCCGTGGTCAGGAGTCTGGCGCGACGGCCTCAATCTCCAGAATGCGCTGACGGATGCGCTCGGGCACCGCAGTCGTCTGCTGATTCTCGTAGTCGAACCACACGACGACGGCGCGGGACGTCGCCACCGGCTCGTCCTCGCCGGCGAGGAAGACCCCAGCCTCAACGGTGAAGCTCTTGCCACCCAGCTTCGACGTGCGGGTGCCGACGTCGATCTGCGCTGGGTAGCGGAGCTGACCGATGTAGGTGCACTGGATGTCGGCAAGGATCGGTCCCTCGCTCATCCCCGACTGCACATCGATGCCGTCGTCCAGGGTGCTGAAGTAGGCGATGCGGCCGGATTCGACGTAGCGGAAATAGATTGCGTTGTTGACGTGGCCCACCGCGTCCATGTCGCCCCATTGGACCGGCAGCGAGATGAACTGCGTGAAGTCAGAACGGTGCACGCAGACAGTCTGCCGCCCGGCTTCAGGCTTGGTTGATCCGGACCATGTTTCCGGCCGGGTCGCGGAAGGCGCAGTCGCGGACACCCCAAGGCTGGTCCATCGGCTCCTGCATGGCCTCGGCTCCGGAGGCGCGGACCTTCTCGAAGGTCTCGTCGACGTCGGAGACGGCGAACGTCGCTGCCTGAAACGCGCCCTTGGTCACCAGCCTGGCGAGCGTCTCGGCGTCCTCAGGCGAGCGACCGGCGTGGGGCTCGCTGAGCACCACCATGACCTCGGGCTGGTCGGGACAGACGAGGGTGATCCAGCGACCGGCCGGGTTGGCGACATCTGCCTGCACTTCGAGTCCGAGCGCGTCGCGATAGAACGTGAGCGCGAGCTCGGGGTCGGTGACGGTGATGTGGGAGGAAATCAGTGAAATCGTCATGGCTCCACTCTCGGGTCAGACGCCTGAGCGGCGCTTCTTGATTCCTGCTCGAGTGGCGTCCTTCTCGACGCAGGCCGGTAAGCCGGAAGCCTCGTGCTCACGGGCGCGATAGGCCGAGGGAGTTTCACCGACAATCTCGGTGAACCGCGCACTGAACGAGCCGAGCGACGTGCAGCCGACGGCCATGCAGACGTCGGTCACAGTGAGGTCGCCGCGTCTCAGCAACGCCATCGCACGCTCGATGCGCCGCGTCATCAGATACCCATAGGGCGTCTCTCCGTAGGCAGCACGGAACTGCCGGGCGAAGTGCGCCGGCGACATCAGAGCTTCGCGCGCCATGCGGGGGACGTCGAGGGGTTGGTCGTACTCGCGATCCATCAGGTCCTTTGCGCGACGCAGGTGGGCCAGCTCAGCCAACTCTCGGGCTTGAGTGCGGAGCGAGGTCACCCCAATAGTCTGCCGTGGTCCCACTAGGCTCGGGCGCATGACTGCGCAGGATACGGCGGGGCACGCTCTGGTCACCGGTTCCGCCGGCTTCATCGGCAGTCATCTGGTCGACCGGCTGCTGGCCGAAGGGTGGACGGTGACCGGGATCGACAACTTCGACCCCTACTACCCGGAGGAGCAGAAGCGTCGGAACATGGCGGCGCACCTCGACCACGCGTCGTTCCGGTTTCACGAGCTGGACTTCCGCGAGGCCGACTCGCTCGCCGCCCTCGACGGCGACTATGACGTCATCGTCCATCTGGCGGCCAAGGCCGGCGTCCGCAACTCCCTGCTCGATCCTTTGGGCTACCAGATGACGAACATCGTCGGCACCCAGAACCTGCTGACGCTCGCCCAAGAACGCGGCATCCGGCCGTTCGTATGCGCCAGCTCCAGCAGCGTCTACGGCAACGCCCCGCGGCTGCCGTGGAGTGAAGACGACAAGGACCTCCTCCCGATCAACCCGTACGCCTCGACCAAGCTCGCGTGTGAGCAGCTGGGCTACGTGTACGCCAACACCTTCGATGCGCGTTTCGTCGGGCTTCGCTTCTTCACCGTCTACGGACCGCGGCAGCGGCCCGACCTCGCCATCCACAAGTTCGCCCGCAAGATCCTTGCCGGCGAACCGATTCCGGTCTTCGGCGATGGCAGTTCGGAACGTGACTTCACCTATTGCGACGACATCATCTCCGGCGTCGTCGGCTCGATGGAACATGCCATGGACCCGGCGCGCAGCGCCTACGAGATCTTCAACCTTGGGCACAACCGGACCATCAGCCTGTCCGACATGATCAGCCGGCTGGAATCGGTGCTCGGCCGCACCGCCGTCATCGATTGGCAGGACTGGCAGCCCGGCGACATGCGGCGGACGTGGGCCACGATCGACAAGGCCAAGCGCATGCTGGGCTATGAGCCGGTCACCGAGTTCGACGAGGGACTCCGGGTCTTCGCCGACTGGCTGGACGAGACTCTGGCCCTCGAAGGCGCATGACGCGACGACTGGCCCTGAGCAGCGCTCTCAACTGGGCCCTGAGCCTGATCGTTCTCCTCGTATTCGGATGGGCGGTCCACCACTACTGGGGCTGGCAGCGGCTCTTCACGCCGTGGGCGAGCGTGCCGGTGGCGCTGGTTGCGCTCGTCGTCGTGGCGCAGTTCGCCAGCTATTCGGTCCGGGGCTATCGGGTCTACTACGCGGTGCCGGAGATCCCGCGTGGCCGATGGCATGACTGCCTCAAGCTGATCCTGCTCAACAACGTCATCAACCTGATGCTTCCGGCGCGCACGGGTGAAGCGAGTTTCCCGGTGCTGCTCCGCCGCTGGTTCGGTGTCACGTTGGGGCGTGGGGCCGGCACCCTCCTGTGGCTGCGCCTGGTCGACTTGTCGGTACTGGTCGTGCTGGCTCTGGCGGTGCTTGGCCGCGTCGCCTTCCCAGCGATGCCGGTCGGGGCTGTCGTGGCGTTGTGCCTGGTCGGCGTGGCTGCGCCGCTGGTTGCGCTCCCGGTGCGGGCTCGCGCCGACCGCCTGCTGGCGGGTCGTTCGGGAAAGGTCGCCGGCCTGCTTCGCAAGATCCTGGACGGGATTCCGGCGCAGAAGGGCCGCGTCCTGGTCGACCTCGGCCTGGCGTGGTCGTCCTGGGGTCTCAAGCTGGCGGCCCTGGCGGTCGTGTTCGCCCAGCTGGCCGACCTTGCCCTGACCGACGCCCTGATCGGCGCCATCGGAGGCGACGTGTCGTCGGGACTGCCCATTCACGCTCCGGGCGGATTCGGAACCTATGAGGCGGGCGTCGTCGCACTTGTCGCGGTCGTGGCCGATGCCGGGCCGATGCTGCTCGCCGCGGCGGTGAATCTGCACCTGCTCGTCTTGGGCATTGCCCTGCTGGGTGGGGCCTATGCTTGGCTGACACAGCCACGCCGCACCTAAAGGCCAGAATCATCGAGAAATCCCCGCCGACCCCCACGGCCGCCGCATCACCGGCACAGCACGCCGCAAGCTTGTCCGTCGTCATCCCGATGTATCGCGAACAGGACAACGTCAAGCCGATGCTGGAGGGCGTTCATGCCGGGCTCGCCGAGTATCCAGGCCCGTGGGAGCTGATCGTCGTCGACGACGGATCGACCGACGAGACCGGCGTGCGGCTGACCGAAGCGGCGCACGAGTACGGCCCGCACGTGCGCATCCTGCGCTTTGCCCGCAACCATGGACAGACGGCCGCGATGCAGGCGGGCATCGATGCTGCCCGCGGCGCGGTGATCGCCACACTCGACGGTGACCTGCAGAACGACCCGGGAGACATCCCACGCCTCGTCGAGGAGATGCTGGAGCGGGACCTCGACCTGCTTGCCGGCAAGCGGGCGAACCGCAAGGACGCGCTCATCTCGCGCAAGCTGCCGAGCAAGATCGCCAACCGGATCATTGGCCGAGTCACCGGTGTGCGCATCACCGACTATGGCTGCAGCCTCAAGGTCTATCGGGCGAGCATCATCAAGCAGGTCCGCCTGTACGGCGAGATGCATCGTTTCATCCCGGTGTGGGCCGCCATGGTCACATCGCCGCATCGCATCGCTGAGTCGCCGGTCAACCATTCGGCGCGCCAGTTCGGCAGCAGCAAGTATGGGATCTCGCGCACGTTCCGCGTCATCCTCGACCTGCTGACGGTGTTCTTCTTCATGCGTTTTCAAGCCCGGCCCGGGCACTTCTTCGGCACGCTCGGTCTGATCCTGGGAACCATCGGCGGCCTTGCGATGGCCTACCTGGCCGTCATCAAATTCGGCTTCGGCCAGGACATCGGCGACCGGCCGCTGTTCCTCGTCAGCATCCTGTTGCTGGTCTTCTCGATGCAGTTCATCACCACGGGCATCGTCTCCGAGATGCTGACCCGCATCTTCTACCAGGACCGCCCCCGGGTGGCGTTGGTCAATGAGGCGACGACGATGCACGACGGCCACGCCGGGTGGAGGACCCCGCTGCTCACCGAAATGGAAGCAGCCGCTCCGAGAAATTGAGCGCTTCGACAGGCTCAGCGACCACTCAGAGCACGAAGGGGATGATCCACTTCGTGCGCTTCTTGTACGCCGCCCACTCCGGGTAGCGCGACATGCTGGCCTCCTTCATGGCCATGTTGGTGGCGAAGAGGCCCGTCCACACCCAAGCGAGGACGACGAACGGGATCCAGTGCCACACCAGCAGCGCCAGTCCGCCGTAGATCATCATCTCGCCGGTGTAGTTGGGGTGGCGGATGTACCGATGCATCCCGTCGGTGATCAGCCCGCGCTGGAGTCGCAAGGTGAAGTACTTCTGGGCATCGGCCGCGATCATGACGACCGAGCCGAGCATGGTCAGCGTGATGCAGAGCGCGAACCATGCATGGTCCGCGAGGGGGTAGTCCTGACTCGTGCGACCGGAGATCAGCAGCCAGCCGAAGAGCCAGTAGAGGCCCAGCACGGTGATGAACGCATTGATCCCGCCCAGGATGGTGACCCTCCGCTGCCAGCTGGTGTCGGGGAAGGCCTTGTCCTTGAGGTACCAGACCAAGCCGTAGGTGCCGTGCAGTGCCAGGTAGATCCACGCAGCGGTGCTCGTCGCGGCCTCCACGCCCCGGCTCGAGTAGAACCACATCAGGAGTCCGAGGAATGCGAACGTCCCGGTCTTCTGGAAGTTGATGACCGTGGCGATCTTCCACGGCCGCGGACCGCCGCCAAAATCGGTGGTCAGCCAGTCGGTGAAGCGACGCATCGACTGCGCCCACTTCGGCGCGGCATAAGCCGTCGTCGTGTTGTCCTGCAGCGTCATGCCGCCATCATGGCGCAGCCGCGGCGACCGTCATAGAGCTGCGAAAAAAGCGGTGCAACGTGCCCAGCGGACTCACGGGGTGCCGTGCGCAGCAACCCAGTCAAGGAACGGCGTGGCCGCGCGCCAGTCGTCGCGCACCTTCTCCACGAGGTCGGCCGAGTGGATGACCGGGTCGAATCCGTACTCGCGGCCCACGGTCAGCGACTTGTGCCGGAGCAACGCGATGCGGGGGTGGTCGACGTCGTAGCCGCGCGGCGCGGTCTTCAAGGTCTCACCGCCAACCTCCCAGCCGGCAGCCTCCAGCTCCTTCAGAATCCCTTCGAGCTGCGTTCCATGCGCCTCGTCGGAGATGGCCTCCCGAACGACCGCGAGACGCGCCGATGACGCTTCGTAGAAGCCCGCGCCGACCATGACCCCGGCCGCACCGATCTGGACGTAGTAGCCGGTGGACGGCCCGGTGGGGACGTACGCACCTTGGTGGGTCTTGTAGGGCGACTTGTCCTTGGCGAACCGGACGTCGCGGTAAGGGCGGAAGATCTTCGCCGCTCCGAATTCCGGCTCGAGCGCGGCAGTCAGCGCCTTCATCGGCGCGGCGACCGCCTCGTCGTAGACAGACTTGTGCGCTTGCCAGAACGACTTGGTGTTGTCGAGCTCAAGGTCGTCGTAGAAGTCGAGAGCGGCTTCAGGGAACCCGTCGAACGTCATGGCCCGAGCCTATGGCTTGCCCTTCTCCGCAGGGCCCTGCTGGTAGATCAGGATCGTCGGGCTGTGAAAGCCGTAGGACAGCCATCTGGGCTTGAACTCCTTGACCAGCCGATACCGCATGACCTGGCGGTAGTACGCGGTTCGCTTGGGGTCTGCATCTGGCGAATCCAGATAGCGCTGGTACCGGAAGGAGGTGAGAACGAAGTACGGCGCTGGATCCCCGGACCCATCGGGATCCAGGGTCTCGCCGCGATCGTCGACGTGCCAGATGTCTTCGACGTCCCATCCGTGCGCGACCGGTCGGTACTGGCGATTGTCGATGATCGCGATGTTCGTGCCCGGGGGGAAATGTTCGTCCATCCAGGCGCCGGCCACCCAGCGGGTGTCGTGCACGGCTTCGTCGGAGATCATCATGGACTTGACCGTCGGCGGAACCACGAACACGACGGCACATGCAACCAGCCCGATGACCAACCTCCCGCGGGCCGCAAACCATCGGACGAGAGCCTCGATCCCGAACGCGGCCTGGACGCACAGGAGCGGAACGACGGGTGTCAGGTAACGCGCCGCGAACGGTGCGGGCTTCGCGACGCTGTGCTCCAAGGCGACGTACATCAGCAGTGCCGCGGCGACGATCGTCCACCCGGCCTGCCTGCGCCACAGCGGGACGGCGCCGGCGATCGCGACCAAGAACACCGGCCAGGTCATCCCTGGTATGAGCCCGTGTCGGATGTAGTACGTCCACCACTCCGCCCATGGCGAGATGGGGATGGTGATCCCGTCGTGGCTACCGCTCCTCGAGTACAGGAACTGGAACTCAAAGGCCTCCCACAACAGCCCGGGATTCACCAGATACTGCGGGGAGATGACGAGGACCCCCACCCCGGCCGCCAGCGCCAGTCCGGCGATACGGCCGGCGAGTTGGGGCAGCCTTGTGCGATCCCGCCTGGCGACTGCGAGGACGGCGATCCCGATGATGGGTAAGAGCGCCACTGCGGAGAACTTCGTCGAGAAACTTGCGCCGACTGCGAGGCCGAGCAGTGCGAGCCGTCCCCAAGTCGGCACCTTCCAGTACCGCACCAGTGTCAGCATCACCACGACCGTCCACATGCCGAGCGGACCGTCCTCCTTCACGTAACGCGACATCGCGGTGTGGAAGGGAAGCACGGCAACCAGGAGGGCGGCGGCCGGGGCTGCCACGGACGGCTTGTCATCGTCTGCAAGCTCGCGCACCAACAACCAGACACCCAGCACGGTCAGGAGGCCGACCACGACCATGAGGAGGCGAGCGATGTAGAGCGACTCGGCGTCGCCCAACGGGACGCCGAGGAGTCCTGCGACTTGATAGATGACGAACAGTGAGTTCAAGACGAAGCCGGGTTGGGTCGCCGTGAGATTGGGAATCCCCTGGTTGAGGGTGTCGTCCCGCCGGTGGACCTCGTCGAGCGACCAGTAGTAGGGCAGTCCCCAGGAGAGCCCCCACAACCGAAGGGCGAGCGCGACGCCGAGGATGGCGACCAGCACGGCCAGTTGTGGCCGATTCATGCGCTTCTCCTGGCGGGCCGGACTACTGGCCGTGTCCACGGCTTGCATCAGGACGCCCCCGGGGTCAGCACGATCTTGCCGAGCGCTCCCCGACCGTCCATCAGCGACAGCGCGCGGCCGGCATCGGCCAGCGCGAACTCCGAGCCGATCGGTGGCTTGATGACCCCCGACTCGATGTGGGGTCGCAGTTCCTCGAACTGGTGCCGGATGAATCCGGGTCGCGACAGCGCATAGTGGCCCCATCCGACGCCCAGGACGCTGGTGTTGTTCAGCAAGAGGCGGTTGACCTTGACCTCGGGGATCTGGCCGTCATCCGTGAAGCCGATGACCAGCACCCGCCCGTGCGTGCGCAGGCTGCGCAAGGAATCGGTGAAGCGGTCGCCGCCCACCGGATCGACGACGATGTCGACGCCCTCGAAACCGTCGAGTTCCTTGACTGCCGGCAGGAACCCGTCGGCGGGCACGGCGTCGTCGGCACCGGCGGCCAGGGCGATCGCCCGCTTTTCCTCGGTGGACGCCACAGCGATGACGCGTCCAGCCCCGAACGCCTTCGCGGTCTGGATCGCCGCGGTTCCCACGCCGCCGGCGGCGCCGTGGACAAGCACCACCTCACCTGGCGCCAGATGCGCGCGGGTGACCAGCGCGAAGTGCGCGGTCAGGTAGTTGAGCGGGAGCGCCGCGCCCTGCGCGTAGGACAGCTCATCCGGCAGGGCGAACGTCTGGTCTGCCGGTGCGACGGCGTACTCGGCGAACCCGCCCAGCATGACCATGGCGGCCACCCGATCGCCAGGCTCGAAGCCCGACCCCTCCGGTGCCGTGACCACGTCGCCGGCCACTTCGGAGCCTGGAGTGAAGGGCATGTCCGGCTTGAACTGATACTGCCCACGCGTCTGCAGCAGCTCAGGGAAGGAGACGCCGGCTGCCCGGACACGGATCAGGACTTGGCCCTCGCCCGGTTCCGGGGTCGGAACCTCGCTGAACTGGACAGCTTCCGGCCCGTCGAGGCTGACGATCTCAATCGCATGCATGACGCGCACGCTACCCGCGAGCATCGTGGCGATCAGCCGGCGGTCGCGGACCCGCTTGGATACTATCGGTATGTGAAGGACCCCGCACCGCGCCCGTCGCGGGCCGAGCGCCAGGCGCAGACGCGCGAGAAGCTCATCGCCGTGGCGCGCGAGCTGTTCATCGCCGACGGGTACGCGGCCACCTCACTGGACAAGGTGGCCGAGGCAGCCGGCTTCTCGAAAGGCGCCGTCTACTCGAACTTCTCCGGCAAGGAGGAGCTCTGCATGGAGGTCATCGACGCCATCCACGCCGACCTGCTGCTCGGCGTCGTCGAGGCCTTCACCGCCGAGACCGACTTCGATGGACGGATCGACGCATTCACGCGCTGGGCTCGAACCCGGCTCGGCAATCCGCTGGAGACGGCGCTGGAGGCGGAGTTCTCCGCGGCCGCCCGACAGAGCGCGTACGTGGCTGATGAACTGCGCAAGCGGCACCGCGCGATCACCGCGGAGATTTCCCGGCTGCTGCGCACGGTGGTCGAAGAGGCCGGCTACGACGTCGCCTTCGACCCGGACAAGGCGGCCGTCGCCCTGCTCAGCCTGGGCATCGGCGCGGGCGCGATGAGATCGCTCGACCCACGGCTCGACGTCGACATCGTCGGCGAGACGATCCGGACGCTCATGCGCGGCGTGACGCGGCCGGTCCGCGTTCGGTGACCGTCAGCAACGGCGGCTAATAGCCGCCGTTTTGCTCGAACCGCTCGAAGCTCGCGAGGATCTCGGCCTCCGCCTCGGCGCGGCCGACCCAGCCGGCGCCTTCGACCGACTTGCCCGGCTCCAGGTCCTTGTACACCTCGAAGAAGTGCTGGATCTCCAGCTTGTCGAACTCCGGCATGTGGTGGAGGTCGCGCAAGTGCTCCTGGCGCGGATCGGTGGCCGGCACGCAGATGACCTTGTCGTCGCCGCCGGCGTCGTCGGTCATGCGGAACATGCCGATCGGGCGACAGCTGATCACACAGCCGGGGAACGTTGGCGAGGGCAACAGCACGAGCGCGTCCAACGGATCGCCGTCGAGCCCGAGCGTGTTGTCAATGAATCCGTAGTCGGCCGGGTACTGCGTGGAGGTGAACAGGATGCGGTCCAGGCGGATTCGGTGCGTCTTGTGGTCGAACTCGTACTTGTTGCTCCCACCCTTGGGGATTTCCACAGTGACGTCGAAGATCACGAATGCCTCCAGCTGGGGGCCGGCCTTGCTCTGCTCGGCGGCCATGAGATACGCCCTCTAGTGTGGCCCATGTGACCGCGGGGGAGGAGAGCGGGCGTCGGGCCGGCCGGTTCGGCACCGTCGCGATGCTGGTGACGACAACGACCGCTGCGGCAGTCATCGCCATCACACTCTGGCTCGGTGGTGTGTTCAACGGCTTGATCTGCGGCGGCGACTGCGGTGCTGCTGCCGTCCGGACTCCGGAAGAGCTGAACTTCGTGCCTCCGGACGTGGCCGTGGACGCCGCGACGGAGCCGACGGCCGAGCTCAACGAGGCCGCGATCCGGTCCGCCGTGGAGGACTCGCTGGACAACAGCGAGACGCTTGGCGAGCGGGTGGGGTTCGCGGCAGTCGACGCGCGGACCGCCTACCTTGTGGTTGCAGAGGGCTCGGGCTCGCTCATCCCAGCGTCCACGACCAAGGTCCTGACCGCGTTCTCGGCGCTCTCGACGATCGATCCGCAACAGCGCTTCACGACCTCGGTCGTGCGCGCAGGCAACCAGCTGGTCCTCGTCGGCGGAGGCGACCCGTACCTCCGGTCGGAGACGCCGGACAAGAAGACGTTCGGCGTCGAGGGCGACGTCGAGACCCTGGCGGCACGGACCGCGGCTGCCCTGCGGGCGGCGGGGATAACGCGCGTCCAGGTGGACTACGACGCGTCGAGGTTCAGCGGCCCGTCGTTCAATCCAGCCTGGGAATCGTCGTACCGGGCCGAGAACCTGGTCACGCCCATCAGTGCGCTGTGGGTCGATCGGGGCATTGACGACGGCGTCCGGACCGCGGACCCGGCCGCGCACGCCGCCGACGTGTTCGCCGACGCGCTCGAGGACATCGGCGTGGAGGTCGCGGACGACCACCGATCCGTCCCGGCCCCGAGTGGCGCGACCGCCATTGCGAGCGTCCGCAGCGCAACGGTGGCCCGCATCGCCGAGGAGATGATGGTTTCGAGCGACAACGAGGCGGCCGAGGTGCTCGTGCGGCAGGCGGCACTCGCATCTGGGCGGCAGGGCTCGTTCGCCGACGGCGTTGCGACGGTGCGGGAGGTGCTGACGGCGAACGGTGTCGACATCTCAGGCCTGTCACTCCATGACGGCAGCGGGTTGTCGCGACGCAACCGAATCGCGCCGATCACGCTGGCCCAGGTGATCGCCAAGGCAGTCGCGACGCCACGGACGGCCAGCCTGATCGCCGACCTCCCGGTGGCGCACTTCTCGGGAACCATGGACGAACGCTTCGAAAAGGAAGACGACGGGCGGGGCGTCGTCCGTGCCAAGACGGGCACGCTCACCGAGGTTCATTCGATCGCCGGCGTCGTCACGGACGAGTTGGGGACGCCTATCGTGTTCGCCGCCATGGTGGATCGGGCCAAGGACATCCCGACGGCCGAAGCCGAGGATGCCCTGGATGCGGTGGCCGCAGCGTTGGCGCGGTGTGTGTGCTCGGCACGTACCGTGGGGTCATGATCGACTGGGACTTCGCGCTGAAGACCGCAGAGCGCATGGTGCCGCCGGGTCCCAGGTTGTCCGCCGCCGAGGTGGATGAGGTCGTGACGGACCTGCGCGCCGCCGCGGCCGAGGCCGAAGCGCCGGTCCGCACGTTCACCGGGCTGAAGCCCGAGCGCCAGGCAGTCAGCCCGGTCCTGGTCGTTGATCGCCCGCACTGGGTGGAGGCCAATCTGTCGTCCGCGCGGGTCCTCCTGGAGCCCGTCGTCACCAAGCTGCAGAAGTCCAACCGCGCTCCGACGGGACTGGCCAAGTCGGTGGGCGAGTCGATCAATGGCATGGAGATCGGTGCGTTGCTGTCGTTCATGTCGACGAAGGTCTTGGGCCAGTTCGACCCGTTCGGCAGCGAACCCGGTCGCCTGCTGTTGGTTGCGCCGAACATCGTCCACGTCGAACGCCAACTCGAGGTCGTTCCGCATGACTTCCGGCGGTGGGTATGCCTGCATGAGGAGACCCACCGAGTCCAGTTCACGGCCGTGCCTTGGCTCAGCGATCACCTGAGGTCGCTCATCGCGGAGTTCACCGACGCCACCGACTTGGACGCCGCCGCGCTCGGGCGATTGCTGACCAGCGGCATCGTCGAGATCATCCGCATCATTCGGGGCACCTCCGACGCCAGCCTCATGGATGTCCTCCAGAACGACGCCCAGCGCGCGGTCATCGACAAGCTGACCGGCGTGATGTCCTTGCTTGAGGGGCACGCCGACGTGGTGATGGACGGCGTCGGACCGGAGGTGATCCCGACCGTCGTGGAGATCCGGCGCGCGTTCGAACGCCGTCGGGCATCAATTGGCGGACTCGACCGCGTCATGCGGAGGCTGCTCGGCCTGGAGGCCAAGATGCGGCAGTACCGCGACGGCGCCGTCTTCGTCCGCGCAGTGAGTGACAAGGTGGGCCACGACGGATTCAACGCCGTGTGGTCGTCGGCGGAGAACCTGCCGTCGCGTTCCGAGATCGTCGATCCTGAGTCCTGGGTGACCCGCGTCCATGGCTGACGAACCCGCCCACGGCGTTGGCGGGCGGCTCGACCCGGTGGTTGCGAAGGGACGTCAGCACCTTCGCGCAGCACTTGACGAACTTGACCCGGGAGACCGGGTGACGGTTGCGCTGAGTGGTGGCG
>DATFFJ010000237.1:0-4792 GCA_035250065.1 Aeromicrobium sp.
CCCCGGGTGATGAAGGCCGGTGGCATGTCGAGGATGCCCATGATCGCCTGGGCGCTGACGCTCTTGCCGGACCCGGACTCGCCGAGGATCGCCAGCGTCTCCTTCTCGCCGAGCGAGTAGGTCACCCCGTCGACGGCGTGCACCACCCCGTCCCGGGTGCGGAACTCGACCGCGAGGTCGTCGATCTCGAGCAGCGGCTCGTTCATGGTCTGGCTCATGTCACCTCAACTTGGGGTCGAGGGCGTCGCGCAGGGCGTCGCCCATCAGGATGAAGCTGAGCACGGTCAGGCTCAGGAACAGGCCGGGGAACAGCAGCAGGTGCGGTGCGGACAGCACCCGGGTCTGGGCGTCGCTGATCATCAGCCCCCAGGAGATCGCCGGCAGCTGCAGGCCGACGCCGAGGAAGGACAGTGCCGCCTCGGCCGCGATGATGATGCCGATGTAGATCGTCGCGTAGACGATCACCGGGGCGATCGCGTTCGGCAGCACGTGCCGGGTCAGGATCCGCAGGTCCTTGGCGCCGAGCGCCTTGGCGGCATTCACGTAGTCCGCGTCGCGGACGCTGAGCACCGATGACCGCGACAGCCTGGTCATCGTGGTCCAGCCGAGCAGGACGAGTACGAACGTGACCCACCAGAGCCCATGGTTGCCGACCACGCTGAGCACAACGATCGCGCCGAGGATGAACGGCAGTCCGAACACGACGTCGGTGAACCGGGAGATCAGCGTGTCGGTGATCCCGCCGTAGTAGCCGGACAGCGAGCCCAGGACGAGTGCGATCAGCACCGAGAAAACGGTGACCGTGATCCCGATGACGATCGAGTTGCGGGCGCCGTACACCACCCGGGTGTAGTAGTCGCAGCCCTGCAGGTCGAAGCCGAACCAGTGCTCGGCGTTGGGGCGGCCCAGCGAACGGGAGAGCGGGCAGTTGCGCGGGTTGCCGTCGGTGAACAGCTGCGGCGCGATGGCCATCACCACGAACAGCAGGATCAGCGCCGCGGAGATGAGGAAGAACGGGTTGTGCCGCAGCTCGCGCCAGGCGTCGGCCCACAGGCTCGCGTGTCTCCCCGAGAGCTCTTCGACCTCGCTCTCGCTGGAGTCGGCGTGCTGCTGGGCGCCGGTCGGGGTCCGGGTCTCACTCATAGCGGATCCTTGGGTCGAGTACGGCGTAGAGCAGGTCCACGATCAGGTTCGCGAAGATGAACACCAGCACCAGAGCGGTGACGATGCCGACCACCACCGGCCCTTCCTGTGCCTTGATCGAGAGGAACACCTGCTGGCCGATTCCGGGAAGGTTGAAGATGCCCTCGGTGATGATCGCGCCGCCCATCAGCGCGCCGAGGTCGATGCCGAGATAGGTGATCACCGGGATCAACGAGTTCCGTAGCGCGTGCCGGCCGACGACCCGGCTCCGGGGCAGCCCCTTGGCGGTCGCGGTGCGCACGTAGTCGGCGCGCATGTTCTCCACCAGGCTGGTCCGGGTCAGCCGCGCGACGTACGCCAGGGAGATCGCGCCGAGCACCATGCCCGGCAGCAGATAGCTGTACCAGCCCTGGGAGGTGCCGGCGATCGGGAACCAGCCGAGCTGGACGCCGAGCACGATCTGGGCGGTGAACCCGAGGACGAACACGGGGATGGAGACCACCAGGGTCGTGGAGATCAGCACCAGGTTGTCGATGAACGAGCCACGGCGCAGGCCGGCGAGGACGCCGGCGGTGATGCCGACCAGGATCTCGAAGGCGAACGCGACCGCCGCCAGCTTGAGCGTGACCGGTATCCGCTCGGACATGATCTCGCTGACCTCACGGCCCCGGAAGCTCTGCCCGAAGTCGCCCTGGAGCAGGCCGAGCATGTACTTGCCGTACTGCACCAGCAGCGGGTCGTCGAGGTTGTAGCGGTCCTGCAGCTCGGCGTACACCGACGGGGAGATCGGCTTGTCGCCGGAGAGTGCGCGGATCGGGTCGCCGGGAAGGGCGTAGACCAGCGCGAAGATGATGAAGGTGGTGCCGATGAACACGGGAATGGCCTGGAGCAGCCGTCGCGCCACGTAGCGACCCATGTCGGGACCTCCTGATCCGCGGTCATGTGGGAGGGAGAGGGGAGGGGTGGACCCTCCCGGGCAGCCGGCAGGTGGGTAACGGAGGCCAGCCGGCTGCCCGGTCGGGTTGCTTCAGATCGAGACGGCGGTCAGCCGGTGACCTCGATCTCGGAGGTGTTGATCCGGGTGAACGCGTCGATGACGACGTTCTCCACGCGCTCGGAGTGCGCGGCCTGGACCTTCCCGAACCACATCGGGATGTTGGGCATCTCGCTGAGGATGATGTCCTCGGCTTCCTGGTAGAACTCGATGCCCTCGTCGATCGTCGGGGCGGCGTTGCCCTGAGCGATCAGCTCGTCGACCTTCTTGTTCGAGTAGCCGAAGTTGTTCGACGAACCGTTCGTGCTGTAGATCGGCTCCAGGTAGTTCTGCGGGCTCGGGTAGTCCATCACCCAGCCGAGGCGGAACGGTCCGGTGATCTTCTCCGCGTCGAGCAGTGCGAGGTACTCGGCGAACTCGAGCGACTTGAACTCGATGTTCTGGATGCCGAGGTTGGTCCGCAGCTGGTTGGAGACCGACTCCATCCACTCCTCGTGCCCGGCGCCGCTGTTGAACCAGAGGGTCAGCGTGCCCTGGTAGCCGCCGGCCTCCTCGAACAGCTGCTTGGCCATCTCCGGGTTGTAGGTGCAGGCCTCGCCGCACGGGTTGTCGCGCGAGCCCTTGACCACGGGGGAGACCACGGAGCCGGCCGGCTGCAGGGAGCCGTTGAAGATCGCGTCGATGATCGCCTGACGGTCGATCGCCATCGAGATCGCCTTGCGCAGCTTGACGTCCTGGAACTTCGGGTCGTAGAGCGGGTACCCGATGTAGGTGAACGAAGAGCTCGGCCGCTCGATGAACCGGTCACCGAACTTGGCCTGTGCGTCCGCGAGCCGCTCCGGCGGGACCGAGTCCATCACGTCGAGGTTGCCCGCGAGGAGATCGTTGTAGGCGGTGTTCACGTCGGAGTAGATCTTGAAGTCGACCGCGGCCGCCTTCGCCTTGTCCCCGGCGTAGTTCTCGTAGCGCTTCACCGAGATCAGCTGGTTGTGCTCCCACTGGCCGTCCATCTGGAACGGGCCGTTGCCGATCGGCTGCTCCTCGAACGCCTTCGGGTCGTCCTCGTAGGCCTTGGGCAGCGGGTAGAACGCGGTGTAGCCCAGGGTCAGCGGGAACTGGCTGAACGGTGCGACCAGCTCGACGGTGAACGTGTGGTCGTCCACGATCTTCAGCCCGGACATCTCCGTGGCGGCCGGCTCGCCGCCGCCCTCGGGGGCCTGCAGCTTGTCGTAGCCGACGATGTTCGCGAAGAAGTAGGAGTTGCCGTAGGCGTTGGGGCTGTAGGCACCGGCGTTCCAGGCGCGGACGTACGACGCGGCGTCCACGGGCTCACCGTTGTGGAAGGTCCAGCCCTCCTTGAGCTTGATGGTCCAGTTCTGCTGGTCCTCGGACTCGATCGAGAGGGCGACCGCGTTGCCGACGCCCTCGCCGTAACGGGGCTCGGTCGTCTCGGGATCGAAGTTGACCAGCGGCGTGAACAGCGCGTTGAGAACCTCCGCGCCGCACGTCTCGTTGGTGTTCTGCGGAATCAGGTGCTCGGGCTCGCAGACGTAGACCGAGAAGCTGCCGCCGGCCTCACCGGAGGAGTTGTTGCCCTCGTCGTCCGTGCCCTGCCCGCAGGCTGTGAGCAGCATCGCTGATGCGACCAGGCCTGTGATCAGGCGTAGTCCTCGATGTTTGCGCATCGTCGCCTCCATGGTGGGGGTTACTCGGAAGGCGTCAACGTAGGCACGAGACGGCCGTCACAGGCAGGTCGATCGGCCCGACCCGGAGGCAATGTCACACGGCCGCAACGAACGGGGTCACATCACCGCAACAAACGCAATATCCCCGTCACACTTCCCCCGAGTTGTCAGGCCCTGTGACCGCTATAGGGGGCGCAGGGCCTGACAAGTCGGAGGGGTCAGTCGTAGACCAGGCCGACCTGCTCGCGGATCCGGTCCATCAGCCGCATCATCGACAGCGTCTCGTCCCACGGCACCAGCGGGCTCTCGACCTCGCCGTTGCGCAGGCACCGGATCACCTCGAGGGCCTCGTTGGCCAGACCGGTCCCGATCACGTTCTCGGTGATCTCCTCCGTGGCGCCCTCGGAGGTCCAGGTCGCTGCCTTCGGCTGGTGGAACGACTCGGCCAGGTCGATCCTGCCCAGGTCGGTCGCGATCGAGCCGGTCCGCGGCGACCACGCGGTCATCGTCGAGGACAGCGAGGCGACCGCCCCGGAGGCATAGCCGAGGCTGATCGCGACGTTGAGGTCGATCCCGCTGGGGGCGAGGGTCGCGACCGCCGCCATCTGGTCCGGCTCGCCGAGGAACACCTGCGCGAACGTGAGCGGATAGATCCCCATGTCGAGCAGGGCGCCTCCTCCGAGCTCGGGGGCGAGCAGCCGGTGCGTCGGTGGCTGGTCGACGACGAACCCGAGGTCGGCGCGGACCTGCTCGATCCGGCCCAATGCTCCGGAGGCGGACAGCTGCTGCAACCGGCGGATCACCGGGTTGCAGCGCATCCACATCGCCTCCATCAGGAACAGCCGCTTCTCCCGGGCCACGGCGACCAGCTCGGCGGCGTCCTCCGCGGTGACCGTCATCGGCTTCTCGCACAGCACCGGCTTGCCGGCCTCGAAGGCCAGGAGCGTGTTCTCCCTGTGCAGGGCGTGCG